>JARFQM010000169.1 GCA_029287755.1 Desulfofustis sp.
AGGGAAGGGATGATCTGGCCCGCGAGGCACTGGTCGAGAAACGACGTTTTTCTGAATTGGGTGAGTCGCTGGAGCACGAAATTGTCGAGCACAGCAGCCTCATCGAACAGTACCAGACGGACATCGGTGAGCTTGAAACCAAGCTCGCTTCTGCCAAAGAGAAAAAGCGGATACTCATTCAGCGGCACAAGAAGGCAACGCACAGCAAGCGGGCCCAGGAGGATATCCGCAAAATGGACAGCGCTGAAACCATGGCTCGCTTCGAGCATCTCGAAAGCCGCATTGACAGGATGGAGGCTGAAGCGGAGCTCGTCAATTATGGCAAGAAGAGCGGAGTTGATGATCAGTTCGCAGGATTGGCAGCCGATGAAGAGATAGAAAAAGAGCTTGCCAAGATGAAGGCCGCTGCATACCATGATCAGGCAGACAGTGACGACCAGAGTCAACCCTAAGCCACAACCACACCATGCATGCCGTATTTATCGTAGCCATCGTCTTCGGCTCCGCTGTCATCCTTGCCGGACTGCTGTGCGGCACCATTCTGGTGATCGTCAGGATGCGCCAGTCAGGTTCGGGCAAGGCCAATCAGGGGAGTCAGGACGAAGTTTTAATGGTCCAGGAACTGTACCGGGGCCTGGAAAAAATGGAGCAGCGAATCGAAGCGCTCGAGACCATTCTGATGGATGGTCGTGATAGAGGAGAGAAGAAATGACAACCTTCGGCACTAGAAAAAATGGTCTGTATCGTTCCAGACATGGGGTCATTCTGGGAGTCTGCAGAGGAGTAGCCGATTACTTCGACATAAAGGTATTATGGGTCAGGACCATCATGGTGATCATCTTCCTGTTGAGCGGCTTCTGGCCGCTCATCGGAGTGTACCTGGTGGCCGCCCTGCTGATGAAACCCGAGCCCGCCCAATCATTTGCCAGCGCTGACGAGAGGGACTTCTATGACAGTTATGCCCACTCACCCCAAAGTGCGGCGCACCGGCTGAAGAAGAAGTTCAACGATCTCGATCGTCGCATCCGGCGCATGGAAGACAACGTCACCGGCAGGGAATTCGAATGGGACCGCAAGTTCAATTCGACGCCTTGATTCGTAAAGATCAAGACAAAAGGTGCTTTTCCTAACCGGATAAGCACCTTTTTTTGTGGCTGGCGGGCTGGCCGCCGACTCTCTCAGCTTGACAGATCAGAAGAAGTGTTGAAATAGAGCGGCACCATGGCAAACCACTCAAATCGCTCATCAAAAGTAATTGCCATGCCTTTATCATCGATGCGCACGACCTTTCCGGTCATCGAGCCGAGGATCATCTGGCTGTGCCTGCCGTTGAGCACAATTTGAACAGCAAAACCGGTACCCGGCTCCGCCCTCTCTTCTGTTTCCACATAAAGACCGGCAATGGAGATATCCCTGATCGGACCGCTGATCGTCACATCGCCGGCTTTTAAATTGCACACTGCTTTGGATACCACATCCATGCGGAATGCAGCACGACGATCTTGTGAACCTTTCATCTACCTCTCCCTGATCTGAAAAAACTTTTACACCGGTCTCGAGATTTTCAACAGGATACTAGCTCGATCGACGCTGCAAATCAATAGCATCGGTAAAAAATAAGGAATCGGAAAAAACTCCGTGAAAAGCGGGCACATTACTCCTCGGCAGTCTTAAACAGCGCCTCAAGATAGACCATCTCGCCTTCACCCTTGATCTTCACTTCATAATCCAGGCTGTGAAAGAGCTTTATCATCCGCTCGTTGTCTTTGGACGTATAGGCGGAGAATCCGGCTATACCATTGTCCTTGGCCGCCTCGGCCAGCTTTTTGATGACAATCGAGGACACCCCGCGGCCCTGCCAGTCCTTCTGCACGGAAAAGGCGATTTCAGCCAGGTTGTTCTCCGGATTCGTATAGTACTCCCCAACTGCGAGCACCCGTTCATAGCCGGGTTCACCCTCGACAGCGACAATGGTCATGTCCCGGCTGTAATCAATGATAAAAGTTCGTTCGATCTGCTTTGATACGAAGCTGGTCTTTTCATGAAAAAACCTCGACACGACATCGATTTGATCGAGCCCGTAATAGTGTTCCTGGAGCGGCCGCTCATCGGTCAGTTTTATCGGCCTGAAGGTAATCTTCTTGCGGTCGATCAGCCGGGTCTCCTCCAGGTAAAGCGGGTAAATGGCGTGCATCTCGTCCCGAAGCGAACGCTCCGGGCCCAGCAGCCCCAGCTCTCTGGCCTGGTCAAACAACATATCGCGAAAATCGGGGTGGGCAATTGAGATCAGGGCTATGGCCCGCTCCTGAATGGACTTGCCGAACAGATTCACCGAGCCATACTCGGTCACCACGTACTGCACCTCGCCCCGGGACAGCACCACGGCGCTGTTCTGCAGCATCGGCACGATACGGCTCTGACGGTCGTTGTCTCGGGTGGAGGTAAGCATAAGAATCGATTTGCCCCCCTCCGACATCGAGGCGCCCCTGAAAAAATCGACGATACCGGTAACCCCGGAGAAGTTATTGTAGGCCAGGGCATCGGCGGCCACCTGGCCGGTCAGATCGATCTCCTTACCGATATTCATGGCCACCATTTTGTTGTTCTGGGAAATTACCCTGGGGTCATTGACATACTTGGACGGATGGAACTCCACTGCCGAATTGTTGTCCAGGAGATCGTAAAGATCTTTAGTGCCGATGGCGTTGGAACAGATGATCTTGCCTTCGTTAAATCCCTTCTTCCGGTTGGTGACCACCCCCATTGCCATCAGTTTCATGATGGTGTTGGTGACATACTGAGTGTGAATTCCCAGGTCGTTTTTCTCCATCAGGGCGGCGATATTGGCATCTGAAGTAGCCCCCAGGGACATCTGCATGGTGGAGCCGTCGTCCACCAGCCTCGAGACATAGCGGGCGATGTTGCGCGCCGCCGCCACTTCCGGATAGGTGCCGATGGCGCGCAGGTCCTCGTCCCACTCGACAAAAATATCTATATCGTTGACGTGAATATTGGAGCGCCCCTGCACCCGCGGCATTTTTCTGTTTACCTGGGCAATGACCAGATCGGCAGCTTCAGCGGCGGCGGCCGTGACATCAACCGAGATGCCGAGACTCATCCAGCCGAAGTCATCCGGCGGTGTCACCTGGATCAAGGCTACCTGAATGGGCAGCATCCGTGATTTTATCAAGCGGTCTATTTCGCTTAAGTTTATTGGGGTAATGAAGCGCAGATCGCCCTTGAAGCTCTCGGAACCGGCCGAACCGAGATAAAAGGAGCGGATATTGAGGTTCTGTGATTTGGACCGGTCGGCGATCATCGACAACGAAGTGGACTCGGCACTGAACAGCCGGACTATTTCGAGGTCGGTGAACATCAGGCTCGCATCAGCCAGGCCTTTGACCAGATGCTGGGGTTCGCCACAGGATGAGCCGATGAAGATCCGCTGCCCGGATTGAATTTTGGCGATGGCCTTGGCAACAGTCAGCTTGTTCTGCTGGTAGTTGTCGGCCCAGTAGCCTGATTTATTTCTCATGGAACCTCCCGGGAAAATCGTCAATTCTCTTTATGCATCGCATTTTCATGGTATTGGGTATCAACTCTTTTAGCAAGCAAATGAATGGGTGGGCGGCTCTGCAAAAAATTCTTGCTCATCACCCAACCACAAGCTAGGTTGGCTGGAGAGAACTCATCCTTGAGTCCCGGGATGACTACAATCTGCAATCAAAGGACGGAAAGCTCATGGGTACGACCGGATTTGTTTTCGATGAGCGCTATCTGCAGCATCAGACATTCAACGGCCATCCGGAATGCGCCGAACGGCTCACGGCGATAATGGATGGTCTCGCCGGCGCAGGACTGCTGGATGATTTGGTTCAGATAGCCGCGGAACCTGCCAATCAACGCTGGATAGAAACGGTACACAATATCCACTACATCATGAAGTTCGAAGAGGCCTGCCTGTGGGGGCTTCCCGATTTCGAGCATCAGGACAATTCAATCTGCCGGGACAGCTACAATACTGCCCTGCTGGCCGTGGGCGGCGTACTCAAGGCCATCGATGCGGTGATGAAGGACCAGGTGAAAAACGCCTTCTGCGCGGTGCGCCCCCCGGGTCACCATGCGGAAGCCAATCAGGCCATGGGCTTCTGTTATTTTAACAATGTGGCGATTGGGGCCAGGTACCTGCAGCAGCAGTACAGCGTTGAAAAAGTCTGCATCATCGATTTCGATGTCCATCATGGCAATGGTACTCAGCATATTTTCGATACCGACAGCTCGGTCTTCTACTATTCTATCCACGAGCATCCTTCCTTCGCCTATCCCGGCACCGGGAGGGAATTCGAAACCGGCTTCTCCACCGGAGAGGGCTACACCAAAAATTCTCCCATCCTGCCGGGTCGCGGCGATGACGAGTACCGGGAACGTCTGCTCACGGACCTGGTTCCTGCCTTCGAGGATTTCGGCCCCGACGCGGTGCTTCTCTCCGCCGGGTTCGATGCCCACGAAAACGACCTGATGTCCGGAACCAATCTGAGCACTGCAGGCTACGAATTTATCAACGATACCATATTCGATCTGGTGAGCTCGAGTACCGGCGGCCGCGTCGTATCTGTGCTGGAAGGGGGGTACGATCTCCAGATACTGCCGCTTTTGGTGGCCAATCACATACGAAAAATGATGGCTCTTTAGCACGCTTCACCACAAACTGATTATAATTTTACTTAGAGATATACGGAGGCTGCAATGTTTGTTACCGAAATGATGAAAACCGACCTCGTCGCCATCACCCCCGAGACCAGCCTCTCCGAGGCCAAAGCATTGATGGAGAAAGGTAATTTCCGCCACTTGCCGGTAGTCGATGCGGACGGCAAACTGGTCGGCATCGTCACCGACCGGGACATGCGCGATGCTCACCCATCCTCATTGCTCGACGAGGAGTCCTACCAGAAGACCTTGGACAAGGTGCTGAAGCATACCATAGGCGAAATAATGACCGCCGATCCGATAACCGTAGCCCCCTACTACACACTGCAGGACACCCTGCTGATTATCGGTAAAAAAAAGGTGGGAGCCCTGCCGGTAGTCGACGAGGAAGGATATCTGAAGGGCATCATGTCCACCCGCGACCTGCTCCGCGCCTTCGTCAATATCATGGGCATCGAGGAGCCGGGAACCCTGCTCTGTATTCTGGTGGATGAAAAGCCGGGTCAGCTCAAAAAAATTGTCGACATCGCCGCCGAAGAGAACGTCTCATTGGGATCGGTGCTCGTCGCCCGCGACTGGGATAAGGAACGGCGGGCCATTTTTCCCTATCTGCTGACCAACAATGTGATATCAATCAAGAAGAAACTGCTCGCTCTCGGATATGAACTGCTCGATCCGATGCAGTGGTACCTCGATCAGTCTCCCAAAAAAGAATAGCCCCGAGAGGGGACATACTACCCATCGTCTCCCCGGCTACTGCTGATACGGTAAAATAAAGGAGTTCCACTAATCTCCACTGCGGAGCACAGGTCATGGCATCCACTCCAAAGGGTATGAAACGCCACCTTACCAACTACGGCGATCCCGATTTCTCCCTCTATCTCCGCACGGCCTTTATCAAAGCCATGGGCTACACCGGCGAGGCCCTGGACAGACCAATTATAGGCATCGTAGACACCTACAGCGGCTTCAACCCCTGCCATGCCACCGTTCCGGAATTGATCGAGGCGATCAAGCGCGGGGTAATGCTGGCGGGTGGACTGCCAATAATCTTTCCCACTATATCCCTGCACGAATCCTTTGCCTATCCTACCTCGATGTTCCTGCGCAACCTGATGGCTATGGATACCGAGGAGATGATCAAGGCCCAGCCAATGGACGCAGTCGTCCTGATCGGCGGCTGCGACAAGACTGTCCCTGCTCAGTTGATGGCAGCCGCCAGTGCGGATATACCGGCAATTTCCGTGGTCACCGGACCGATGCTTTCCGGCTCCCATCGCAATGAGCGGGTCGGGGCCTGCACCGACTGCAGGCGCTTCTGGGCCCAGTACCGCTCGGGCGCCATCGACCGCCGTACAATTGACGAAATTACCGACAACTTGGTGCCGAGCGGCGGCACCTGCGGGGTGATGGGTACAGCCAGCACCATGGCCTGCGTAACCGAAGCACTTGGTATGATGCTGCCTGGCGGGGCAGCCATTCCGGCGGTTCTCGCTGATCGCATGCGGCACGCCGAGCAGACCGGGGCACGGGCGGTCGCCCTCGCTTCCGAGGGGTTGACCCCGGCCAGAATCATCACCCCGGAGGCCCTTGCCAATGGACTTCGAATGCTCCTGGCCATCGGCGGCTCAACCAACGGCATCATCCACCTGGCTGCCATCGCCGGACGGTTGGGCATCGATATTGACTATGAAGCGTTCGATGAGATGGGCAGAGAAACCCCGGTGCTGATCGACCTCAAACCCTCGGGCATTTACTACATGGACGATCTCCACCGAGCAGGAGGGCTGGCACCGGTTTTCAGGGAGCTGAGACCGCTGCTCAATCTCGACTGCCTGACCGTCACCGGACGCACTCTCGGAGAAGAAATAGATACGCTGCCTGCACCTTTCACCCAGGATGTGGTAAGGACAATGGACCGACCGGTTCATCGCGGCGGCTCAATTGCAGTGCTCAAAGGCAACCTTGCCGGCGGAGGAGCCATCATCAAACAATCGGCTGGCTCCCCTGAACTGATGGTCCATACAGGAAAGGCGGTAGTATTTGAATCTGTCGAGGACATGGCGCAACGCATAGACGACCCCAATCTCGAGGTGGAAGAAGCCGACGTACTGGTCATGAAGAATTGCGGCCCGCGCGGAGCCCCGGGCATGCCGGAAGCCGGCTACATACCGATTCCGAAGAAACTCGCTCGGCAGGGGGTCAAGGACATGGTGCGGATTTCCGACGGCCGGATGAGCGGCACCGCCTTCGGGACCATCGTCCTGCACGCCACCCCCGAATCGGCGGTTGGCGGACCGCTGGCCCTGGTGGAAAATGGCGATATGATAAGCCTTGACGTTCCCAACCGGCAGCTGACCCTGCTGGTCGATGATGAGGAACTCGAGCGCAGACGCACCCGGATCAAGCCAGCCGTCGACCCCGCCAGTCTGCGGGGCTATCTGCGCCTCTACCACGAGCAGGTGAACCAGGCGGAACAGGGCTGCGACTTCGATTTCATGAGGGCCGCCCGCAGCGGCACCGCAACGCCTTGAGCCTCTACCCGGGGGTCAGCTCGGCCCAGAGCTTTTTCAGGCGGGCGTCGCTTTGCGGGTTGACAGCTCGGGGCGGCATCTGGCGCTGCAGAATGGCTTCCACCTGCTCGACAGCGCTCCAGGCCTGGGCTTCGGCATTCTGCACGGTGAGACCGCCCAGATGCGGGGTGGCGACGACGCCCTCCATCTCGGCCAGCCGTGCAGACGGGCGCTGGTCGGAGCCGCGCCCCACATCCATGGCGATCTTGCCGATACGCCCCGCCCGGTAGGCCTCGGCCAAGGCTTCTTCATCCACCAGGTTGCCGCGGGACACATTAACGAAATAGACGTCGGGCTTCATCCAGCCTATGGTCTCACGGTTGATGAGGTTTTCAGTCTCTTCCGTGGCCACCGCCAGGGGCAGGACGAAGTCGGAGTTTTCAAGCAGGGCCTTGAGATCCACCTGTTCAATGTCTTCTTCGCCACAACTGACATAGGGGTCGTTAACCAGGACTCTCATCCCCAGAGCTTTCAGCTTTTTTGCCAGATAACTGCCGATTGAGCCATAGCCGATTATTCCGGCTGTACTGCCGTTCAGCTGCCGTCCCATATTCGACGGCGGCATCCTTCCCGCCTTGAATTCCATGGTCGAATCGGTTACATCCCTGGCCAGGTCAAGCATCAGGGCCAGAGCCATTTCGGCGGTGGCGGGAATGAAGGCCGGCACCGAATTGAGGACCAGCACCTCATTGGCCTCGGCCGCCGCCACGTCGACATCGCTGATATCCACCTGGGGGCGGATAAAAACGGCCATGTCGCTCAGTGATTCGAAGATTTCCTTTTTGCCGTGGGTGGCGCGATGGCAGACGATTACCTGACAGCCGGCCGCCGCCTGAATTAACTCTTCAGTGCCGAGATTGCTCTCTTTTGGGTTGAGGATCACGTCCACCATCCCATCCAGAGCCTCATAAGCCTTTTGGAAATATACTCCCAGGTCCTCTGGGTTATGAGACAGGAATACCTTTAGCATGGTCGTTCATACTCCTTTGCCAATGAATTGTCCGCGTGTGGCAGTAAAAAACAGTACAGGTCTGTGAGCCCCGCATTCTCGATAGCGGCGCAGCACAGCTCGGCAGATTGTTCAGAACTGATAGAACTCCGCCGGGTTGTCGCGCAAAATTCTTGTTCTGGTTGCCGGGTCTTCCACCCAGGTGAGCAGCAGATCGAGGAGATCAGCCTCGTCGGGGGGAGCGGTCTGACCAGGGTGGGGCCAGTTGCTGGCCCAGAGCATCCGCTCCGGGGCGAACTTGACCAGTGCTCTGGCTTCCGCGCTCACGTCCTCCCATCCCGGCGGCCCGCTCTCCGAAGATTCATAGGGTGCCGAGAGCTTAACCCAGCAGCGGCCCCGGTCAAGGAACCCGAGCAAGGTTGTAAAAGCCGGGTCTGAAGCCGACACCGGACCCATGAAACGCCCGACATGGTCAACCACAAGATCGCAGGGGAGCCTTTTCAGCTGCTCCTCCCGCTCGGGAAACTCCCTGCCGTTCATCTGCAGCTGCACGTGCCAGCCGAAGTCATGCACCCGGGCGGCAACCGCTTCAAGAACATCCCAGTCCAGTGCCCCGCCGGGCAGCATGTGAAATCTGACCCCGCATACCCCGGCATCGCTGAGTTTCTGAAGTTCGGCATCGCTTATAGACGGGTCCGGCACCACGATGCCCCGGGCGTTCGGGCCGAAAGCCTCCATTGCCTTGAGCTGACAGCGGTTGTCGGTGCCGTAGGTGGTCGGCTGGACGATCACCACCCGCTCCAGCCCCAACCTTTTCTGCACCGCCCGGTACTCCTCAACCCAGGCATTGGGCGGCGTCATCAGCGCCGTTGCGGCGGTCGGATAGGCATCGTTATAAAAATGCATATGGGTATCGCAGCTTCCGGGCGGAGCCGTCAGTTGCGGAAACCTGTCGGTCGTCATGGTCTTTCACCTCCCTCCTGGATGGCGGCTCACTGCTCGGCAAGCGCCTTCATCTCTGTTTTCCAGCGTGAATGCAACTCAACCAGCCTATCCTCGAGTGCATCCTTTTCCGGGTCAACCCGGTTGGCTTCCCGTTCGAACCAGTCCACCATCATCGTCACCCCGTCAAGCAGACCCATAGCGCAGCTGAAATCGGGAAGCACGCTGCGTATCTTGGCATTATCGAACAGTCCCGGATAGGTTTTTTCGAAAAACAGGTGGCTGAACAGCTCCGGATTTGCTTCTACCAGCAGCTCAGAGGATATGTGAATGATTTCGACCTGGCAGTCCAGGACGCGGCCGAAAGCCAGGTAGAGATCCTCCCAGCGAGTGCGCTCTTCATTGCATACGTGGTAGGCCTCACCGAAAGTCTTGTCGTTGCCGAGCACACCGACAAAGGCCTTGGCCAGATCCGGGGTAAAGGTAAAGCTGAAGACAGTGGAGCCGTCGCCAAACATAACCAGCGGCTTACCCCTTCTGATTCGGTCGATAATACCGTAGTTCTGGCGCAGCACCCCCATGTTCGCGGCCCCGGGACCAAAGGTAAGAGATGGACGAATCATGGTCACCGGCAGTTGTCGCTCAGCGATCACCTGGTTCAGGTAACGCTCCACCTCGGCCTTGTCGAAGGCGTAGGTAAAGGCAGGATCGTCGAACAATTCCTCGGCCGATTCCACCGTTGGCACGCTCCGATAGGGCCGTTTGTAGGCGGCAACGCTGGAACAGATGACAAGATGGGCGCCTGAATCCCCAAACGCCGCAACGGTGGAACGGGCATCCGCCTCGTTGAAGCAGATCATGTCGATCACCGCATCGAAGCGCTCACTCCGCATGGCCGACTCGAATTTCTGCCGATCCATTCGGTCGCCGGTTATCTGCCTGACCCCGGCAGGAAAGGACAGCTCGCGGCTGCCGCGGTTGTAGAGCGTCACCTCATGTCGGTCAGCCACCAGCAATTTGACGATCTCCCGGCTGATAACGCCGGTTCCGCCGAGAACGAGTACTTTCATGGTTATGCCTCCGTCTTGCTGAGATCAGTGCGTCATCCAGCCCCCGTCAACCGTCAGGGTGGTGCCTGTAATAAAGCTGCCGGCATCACTGGACAGCAGCAGTACCGGTCCTATAAGGTCTTCCGGCGTGCCCCATCTGCCCAGCAGCATCGAGTTGAAATACTCCCTCAGTTCCCCCTGCACCATCCGATCGGTGAGAGGAGTGGAGATCGGCCCGGGAGCGATCGCATTGGCCGTGATGCCCCACGGGGCAAGATCCTGGGCCATGGTCCTGGTTATTCCAATCAGTCCCGATTTGGTAGCTGAGTAACCGCCGCGCTCGTTTTTGGTGCACATGCCGAAGATCGAGCTGATGTTGACGATGCGCCCCCATTTTCGCTCTTTCATCTGGTCGGCACACTCCCGTACCAGAACCATCGGAGCAGTGAGGTTTAATTCGATCAGCTTATCCCAGTCTTGATCGACTATCTTATCCACGGGGCTGACGATATTGGTGCCGGCATTATTGACGATGATATCAACCCGCCCCATCGCTTCCAGCGCCTCTCGGGCCAGGCGAACGGTATCCTCACGTTTGAAAAGATCGGCCACCACGCAGTGACCCTGGCGTCCGGTTCCGTCGAGGATGTAGCTCATCGCTTCATCCATCTCTGTACGGCTGCGGCTGTTGATGACGATATCGGCCCCGGCTTCGGCCAGGCCGCGAGCCATGGCCCTGCCGATGCCCTTGGAGCCGCCGGTAACCAGGGCTACTTTTCCATTCAGATCGAAGAGTTCGTTTATCATGGGTCTACTCCAAAATCAGGTTTGAATTTGACAATTGCTACGCTGGCCTGACAAATAGGACAACCGATTGGCAGTGAGCCCTCCCTCACGGTTGGTAAGCTTCTGAACAATTTCCGCTTAATTATCACTACCTGATGTCAGTCGGCAAATGGTGCTTTACCGTCACCAATCAATTGACGAATTGAGGCGCCAGCCAGCGCGGCAGGGCCAGGATAATGTCGGGAAACAGTATCACCAGCAACAATACGCCGAGCATTGGAAACAGTATGATGACCACGTCCTTCATTGCCTTCTTCAGTTCAACCTGGCCGATGGCGCAGCTTATCAAGAGACAGAGACCGTAAGGCGGCGTGACCAGGCCGAAGGCCAGGGAAATTACCCCGATAATGGCAAAATGGATAGGATGAAGTCCGGCAAACTGGGCCATCGGCCAGAGCACCGTACCGAGGATGATAATCGCCGGAATCGCGTCGATAAACATGCCGATAAAGAGAAACGCGCAGGCCACCAGCAGGCCGGTGGAGATCGGTCCGACCCCGAACTGCTTGAGATAATCAACCAATGCCAGCGGTATCTTGTAGTAAGCCAGGAGCCAGCCAAAAGCCGAGGCGGTGCCGACGCAGAACAGCGAAATTGCCGCAAAGCGCGCTGATTCATAGAGAATTTTGGGTACCTGCCTGGGGGTTACCGTATGATAAATGACCATGCCCAGGAAGAACGAGTAGATAACGGCAATAACCGAAGCCTCGGTCGGGGTGAAGAAACCGGCCACGATGCCGCCGACGATGATCATCGGCGTCATCATCGGCAAGGTGGCCTGGAGGATCGCTATCACGGCCTCTTTGAAAGTTGACCGTGAATAAATCGGATAATTATAAATCTTGGCATAGACATAGACGGTGAGCATCTGGGACAGGGCCACCAGCATCCCGGGAACAACACCTGCCAAGAACAGACCGCCGATTGATACGGTCATCAGTCCCCCCCAGACGACCATCAGGATGCTGGGCGGGATAATGACCCCCATCACCGAGGAACAGGCGGTCACGGCCACCGAAAAGGTGGGGGAGAACCCCTGTTTCTTCATCTGCGGTATCAACAGCGAGCCGATTCCGGCCGCGTCTGCAGTGGACGAACCAGAAATACCGGCAAACAGCATGGAGACCACCACGTTGATATGCCCGAGCCCGCCCGGCAGGTGACCGACCAGCGCCCGCGCCAATTTCACCAGACGGTCGGTAATGCCGGCCGAGTTCATGATATTGGCAGCCATCAGGAAAAACGGCACGGCCAGCAGCACGAAGGCATTGTAGGACTTGAACATCTCGTTCATCAGCAGAAACGGGGTCAGCCGGTCATCGAGCATAAAAACCGGGACGCAGGCCAGGCCAAGGGCAAAGGCCACCGGGATGCGAAGAATCACCAGAACGATAAAGACGCTAAACAGGATTGCTGCTACGAGACCCGGTGTCATGGATTATCACTCCGCCACAATTTTATATTGTCAACAAACTTCTCGATCAGAAACAGAATCCAGGTAAAGCCGGCCAGCGGCCAGGCCATATAGATGAAGACCATCGGCAGCTCGGCCATTTCCGAGGTCTGCAGCAGACCGAATTTGACCAGCGGCCAGCCCCAGATAATGAAGACCAGGGCGGTCACCAGGATCCAGAAATCGACAAACATCCGCGCCGCCGCCTCTCCGCGCTTGGTCTTGGGTTTGGGCAGCAGGTCAACGGAAAAATGAGTTGAATCCCGCACTGCAATCATCGAACCGACCAGGATAACCCAGATAAAGCAGAACCTGGCCATCTCCTCGGTCCAGATATAACGCGGAATAAAACTGAAGTAGCGGGCGAAAATCTGCAGGGTTACCGGGATCAGCAGCAGCCCCATCAGGGTCGCCAGCGCCACCTGTAAAAACCGGTAGTAGCCATTCAATACTTTTCTCATCTTGTTTACACCCGGATATACATCTCAGCGTAAGCTGCCGTTGCTGCCACCGATAAATAAAAGCCGGGAACCTGAGGCCCCCGGCTTTCTATCAGCTCCGAAGAGCGCTATGATGCACTGTTCTCAAACGCGTTAGTTTACTGCTGGGCAACATCCTGAATCTGCTGGTAGAGATCCGGGACTCCCTGCTCCTTGAAGTATTCCTGAAGCACCGGTTTGGCTGCTTCCACCAGCTGGTCTCGATCCTTGAAGTAGATCGTCTTCAGCTTCCCTTCTTTTTCCATCTGCGCCATTTTCATCTTATCCTCAGAGGACTCAAGGATGCGGCCGTAGGTGCCGGCATCCTTGCCCGCCTGCAGAATGGCCGCCTGCAAATCCTCGGGGAGCTTCATGAAGGTCTTGTTCGAGAAGCACAGCGGGCGAACGGTAATCGCATGGGCCGTCAGACCAATGTTGGGGCCCACCTCGTAGAATTTCATCTGCTGGATGCCTGCCGCCTCGTTCTCGGCGGCATCGATAACCCCGGTCTGGATGGCGTTGTAGACCTCGGCATAGGCAATAACCGTCGGCGCCATGCCGAAGGCCGAGAACATCTTGGTCTGGATCGGCGCTCCCATTACGCGGATCGGCACGTCCTTGATATCTTCCATGGTGGCGACCGGCTTGTTGACAATCAGCATCCTGGTGCCGCCGCCGCCATAACCAATGATCCGCACATCGGCACGCTTGAGAATGTCATCCTCGATCGGCTTCAGTGCATCACCGCCCAACACTTTAGACCAGTGGATGTGGTTCTGGTAAAGCATCGGCGGATCCATCAGAGAGGCCATTTTCGAGAAGGTGGACATATGCGACGGCGAGGCCACTGCATAATCAACCGAAATACCCTGGTTCATATAGGCGACATAATCCTTCTCAAGCCCCAGCTCGCTGTTCAGATGCATGACGAACTCGATGGACTTGTCACCGGTGTAGTAGAGCTGCACCAGTTCCTCGAATTTACGCATCAGCCGGGTAAAGGCGTGTTCCTCATCGAACTGGCTGGCTCCGTGGAAAGTGAAGTCGGCGGCCTGAGAGGCCGATACCATCATGACACTTGCGAGAAAAGCAACAACAACTGCACGGACAAATTTCCTTTTCATGAACGTCCCTCCTTTTCGGTTGTCTTGCATGATTTACTGCTGTCTCCGCTTTATTAAAAAAGCGAAGTGTTCTAGACATCAAATCACTTAATATCAGGGCTTTCAGAAAACGGCAGAATGCTAGGAAAACACTACTTAGAAGCAGGTTTTATTTCAAGTCTTTTATCTGCGTCTCCGGGGCGCAATAATCATTATTTCTGCGCTGCTCAACACTCACTCATAGCGGCCTGAATTATGTTGACAACTCCAGTGTCAGCGGTAACTTGTCGAAGTGTATGCGGAGAAGGGAGGCAGACGGAATTCAGCACAAGAGGATAGACTATGGAAACACGGACATTCGGCGTCGGCTGCCGGGTCACCTTCTCGAAGACCGTTGGCGAGAGCGACATTTACCTGTTCGCCGGCATCACCGGCGATCTCTCACCGAACCACGTTGATCGAGAGTTCATGAAGAATACCGCCTACGGCCGCCGAATTGCCCATGGCTCACTGCTGATCGGGTACATGTCAACAGCCTCGACCATGATCCTGCAAAAATACCCGGCCAGCAATCCCGATATGACCGCGGTGTCACTGGGATATGATCGAATCCGCTTTCTCAAACCGGTGTTCATCAACGACACGATTACTGTGCACTATGAAATAGACGCCTTCGACGAGCAGAAGAACCGCAGCCTCTCAAAGATTGAGATCACCAACCAGCACGGGGAACTGGTGGCGGTGGCCTCCCATATACTCAAGTGGGTACCGAACTCCTGAAGACGGAACCGATTCAGATCATTTTAACAATTTCCCTCTCCAGCACCTCTTCCATCACCCCGACCGGCGCCTGACGGCCGGTGTACAGCTCTACCTGTCCGCAGGCCTGATGCAGCAGCATCCTTGCTCCCGGTACGACCCTGCACCCGGCGCTTGCGGCCAGGCGCAGCAACCGGGTTTGAGGTGGAAGAAAGACCACATCCATGACGATGGTGTCTGGGGGCAGCGATGTTGCCAGCATGCTCTCGGCGAGCGGACAAACAGTTGGAGATTGAAAACCGCTGGACGTGCAATTGATCAGAATATCGAATTCCGCACACCCCGGAAATTCATCCAGAACTCCTCCGAAGTCGAGGTTAAATTCATCGGCCAGCAGTCGGGCCGGTTTAACGGATCGATTGTACACCGTTACCCGGGC
>JARFQM010000007.1 GCA_029287755.1 Desulfofustis sp.
ATATGTCACTGATTATCGCAACAAATCACTGATCTTAGAATATGCCACATTGTGACATAGTCAAGGGGAATTCAAGCGAAATGTTACCCTATGTTTTTGCTGCGCAAAAATGGTGATTGACTTGGGGCTGTGCAGGCAACCGCATGAACCCATGAGATTAACGGCTTATATCTTCAAGATTGACGATAATTAGCCAATTTGTCGAGAGAAAAAAGAGGGTTGAGATGGTAGAATAACAATTGACAGCAGGGCAAGAGAACGGTAAATTTCAGGAAAACGTTTACCACTTTTCTTGGGCGGGGAATTAGCGTGTCAAAAATTCACGATGTTGCTAAACGGGCGAATGTTTCCATTGCCACGGTCTCTAGGGTCTTGAACTCAAGCGACCACAAAGTCAGTGCTATAACTGCGGAGAAGGTTCGCCAGGCGGTAAAAGAGCTTGACTATCGTCCAAATGCCCTGGCCCGGGCGTTACAGATTAACAAGTCCATGACTGTCGGCGTCATTATTCCCGACATCGCCAACCACTACTATGCCGAAATTGTTCGTGGTATTCAGAAAGAAGCGGATAAAGAAGGCTACAATATCATCCTTCAGAATACCGACAGAAACCCAAAACGGATCGTTCGCTCGATTAATCTGCTTCGCGAAAAAGTTGTCGATGGGATAATCTTTAGCGGCGGAATTATCAGTGGCTACGAACCGCTCTCAGTCCTCCAAGAATTTCGCGACCGGGTGGTTGTAATCGGACGACATGACGTCAACTTTCCAGCTATCATGGTCGATAATATTTCTGGCGCTTCTCAGGCCGTGCAGCACCTGATTGACCTGGGACATACCAAGATCGGCTTCATTGGCTGGGCAATTACCTCTACCACTGCTACTGATCGATTGAGCGGCTACAAAAGCGCCCTGGCGCAAAATCGTTGCCGGTTTGACAAAGCTCTCGTAAGGGAAGGAAGGCTTACCCCCGAGAGCGGATATGCCGAAGCAAAGAAGCTTCTGTCGGGAAAGGAAGTCCCAACCGCAATCTTTGCCGGCAATGATCAGATGGCTTTCGGAGTGATTCATGCCGCCATGGAATTCGGTCTCAAAGTGCCTGATGACCTCGCCGTGGTAGGATTCGATGACATTCCCCTCAGCTCGTTTTTTGTCCCGCCACTGACCACTGTGGAAATCCCCAAGTTTTCCCTTGGCACCAGTTCCATGAGGGCCTTGATGAATCTCATTTCCGGAAAAAACACGCCGAGAATGAAGTTGCACAAAACCAAACTGATTGTCAGGAAATCATCTCAAATCAACTAATTATTGTGCGTTGACAAAGCGTAACAAGTCGTTTAAAAAATGGTAAACGTTTACAAAGAGAAGGTGCGCGTGGGGATAACCTGCGATTGCTCTCTTTTGGACAACGTTTCCATCCCACATTCCAATGCTAGACACCAGAAAGGAGGCTGAAAATGGCACGCAGAAAAAGTTTAAACACTTTTGAAATGAGCTACGATGAAGTTGCGGAGCATATGAAAACAAACGATACCATCATCATCCCGATGGGCTCCACCGAGAAGCATGGTTCGCATGTTATAAATGGCACTGATACCATAACTGCCATGGGTGTTGTCGAAGTTGCCGCACGGCTGTCGAACACCTTGCATACGCCGATCATCCCGGTCGGGTATTCCCCCCATCACATGGGCAAGATAGGTGAGGGAGCCGGAACCTTGACCTTTTCAGGGGCCACCTATCGCCGCATTGTCTATGAACTGGGCATGTCGATGATTTATCACGGTTACAATAAGCTTGTGTATGTAACCCACCATGGCAGTAATTCAAAAGTTGTTGACGAAGTCCTCAGGAAACTCCGCTATGAAACAGATTGTTTCTGTTGTTGGTTCAAAACACCCACGGAGCGGACCATGGCCATAGGTGGTCAGATATGGACCGGACCGCCGGAGGATACGCCGGGCTGGCATGCCGGTGAACTTGAGACCAGCACGGTATGGGCCTATGATGAGACGCTCATGGATATGGATAAAGCGAAAAAAGATAGAACCCATGCCCCCCGGTTCATGGGAGACAAATTCTCGAAAAAAGATGGCACGGGACATGTCGAATTCATGGGTGCAGAAAACGCCTGGGTGCCGATGGAGCATCACGAGTACAGTGACACGGCCACCATTGGAGATCCCTTTGCCGGGGCCAAGGAAAAGGGTGAGAAGTATTTCCAGGTAGCAGGAGAAGCTTTGGCGCAATTCATAGAAGAAGTTAAGAAATTTGACATCAAAGTCAGCGCTGCCGGCAGAGAGCGGGCCAGCCTCGCTCGAGTCTGATAGAGGCTAATTCAGGCCTGGTACAGAAGAAATCTCTGGTACCAGGCCTGGTCACCGCAGGCAGGAGAACTCACCAATCTTGGCTATGCCCGAAAAAACTATTGCTCTTATCAGCACGCTGGACACCAAAATCGAGACAGTGCGCTACCTGACAAGGGTGATCAAAGAGTGGGGATGTGAGCCAATCCTTATTGATGTTGGCGCCTTAACCAGCAACGACGTAGAATCGGATTTCAGCAATAAAGAGGTAGTCCGCAAAGCGGGAAAGGATCTCAACGATTTGCTCAGCGCTGGCAAGCGGGATGAGATCATGGCCGCCATGGGGAATGGAGCCTCCTTGATTTTGGCTGATTTGCTGAGAGCCCAGAGACTTGATGGAGTGCTTGGCATCGGAGGGAACCAGGGAACGGCAATTTCAGCAATGGCTATGCGATCTCTGCCGTTTGGCCTGCCCAAATATCTGGTCTCTACCGTAGCATCGGGGAACATGCGCCCCTACGTCGGGCATAAAGATATCACCGTCGTTTTCTCAGTGACCGACCTGGTCGACAAACCAAACACTGTATCCGAGACCATCCTGGCCAATGCCGTCTGCGCGCTGGTTGGCATGATCAACTGCGGTCAAGCCATTGCCCAGAGCCCGGGCCGAAAAAGCGTTGCCCTCAGTGCTTTGGGCAATACAGAACCATCTGCCCAGAGGATATCCACCCTGCTCTCCAAGGCTGGATTTGAAGTTGTTACATTTCATGCCTCCGGCGCGGGCGGATCAGCAATGGAGGAGTTGATCGGCGAAGGAATTTTCTGCGGGCTCATCGACCTCACCCCCCATGAACTGGCCGAAGAAATCGTGGCCAAAGGCGCATATGTGCCGGTGGTTCCCGGCCGCATGAAAGCGGCGGCCAGGAGCGGCATACCGCAGATAATCTCTACCGGCGCCTTGGAATATCTTTGTTTTGGGCCCTGGGAATCAATACCGGCGTCAATGAGAAAAAGAAAAATCTATATGCATAACCCCTATAACGCCAATGTCAGGGTCTCGCAAAAGGAGATGGCGGCAATTGGCAAAGAGATGGCCAAGAGGCTTAATGGTTCAAACGGACCCGTTGCAGTTCTGGTGCCGCGACTGGGCTGGTCAACCTACGGCAGCGAGGGGGGGGCTCTTTACGATCCCAAAGGGTATGAACTCCTGCTCCAGGGGTTAAGAGGTCATTTGCAGGATTTTATTTTTTATAAAGAGGTCGACCTGCATATCAATGACGAAGGCTTTGCAGATCTTTGTGTTGCCGAATTTCTCAAAATGATTGATACTGAATGATACTGTGTGGTAGTCGAATCATTGAACCATGGACGCGATGGCTGCACTGGTGATCTCGCCGTATTTGTTCATGATCAATGATTTTGGGTAGCCCGAAGCAATTAACAGGTGGAGGAAGCATGGAGAATTTTTCGATCTACCGATATATGAAATTGGGTATTGTCCATTTCAAAGCCTTTCCGGAAATTGTTTTTGGAACGGGGCCGATCGTTGAAACCCTGAGGACAATTGTCGAGGATGACTTCTGGACTGCCGTCGAGGTTGGCTGGATCAAGGATATCAAGGTACGCAACGAGGTCCGCGAACTGCTGGCCACCTCTCATATGGAAGTGTGTTATGCGTGCCAGCCCCGGATGTTCTCTAATAAATTGAATATCAATCATTTTGATGCGGGGGAACGGGCAAAAGCGCTGGGCATGATGAAGAACGCCATTGACGAGGCTTATGATATCGGAGCCTCAGTGGCGCGGGTATTTTCAGGGAAACACCCTGGTGAGGAGAAAAAGGAAGAGGCCAAGAAAATCCTCATTGATTCACTGATGCAGATCTGTGAATTCACCAAGTCGCAGGGAGATATCCGTCTCTATATGAAAGTCTTCGATTACGATATCGACAAATGTTTTCTCATTGGCCATTTTCAGGACGCTGCCGAAGTCGCGGCAGAGGTGTGCAAGGAATTCGATAATTTCGGGGTCTTGGCAGATCTGTCGCACTTCCCGCTCTTAAGGGAAAAACCGGAAGATGCCATTCCTCTGGTAAAAGACTTCCCCATGCACTTTCATATCGGCAATTGTCTGTTCAAGGACAGGAGACATCCCACCTATGGCGACAGACAACCCCGATTCGGAATTCCCGGCGGAGAAATAGACACCCCGGAAGTCCGCGATTATTTCAGGCTGTTGCTCGATCTTGAGCTGCTGAATCCGGAAGACAGGCCGGTTGTAAGTGCTGAGGTACGGCCCCTTCTTGCCGCGGAGTCATCAGAAGTGGTCATCGCTAACACGAAACGTGTCATCAAAGAGGCATGGGCCTTGGTATAAGTTGTGCCCGCCATGCGCTGGATCATATTGGCAGGCTCAATGAGAAGTAAAAATTAATTCGTTAGGAGGAGGTAGAAGACATGATGAGAAGAACAACAATCTCTGCAGCGCTCGCGATCATTGCCGCACTCGGTATCTTGGGTTCCGCCTTCGCTGCGGATTATCCGGCCAAACCCGTTCAGATGCTGATTCCCTTTGGTGCGGGTGGATCAGCAGATTCGATGGGAAGAATGATTGCTAAGACCACCGAGAAACATCTTGGCCAGAATATTGTCACCGTCAACAAACCGGGCGCCGGAGGCGGGATAATGTTAACCGCACTCCATGAGGCCAAACCTGACGGTTACACAATCGGGTGGGGATCAACGGGCATCTTGACCGCCACCAACATTGGCAATGTTCCATTTAAGCATGACGTATTCACTCATGTGGCACGAGTTGGCTTCAGCGGCATGCCGATTGCGGTGCGGGCTGATGCTCCCTGGAACAGCTTTGAGGAATTTGTCGCCTATGCCAAGGAAAATCCGAACAAAATTAAAATTGGTAATGCGGGGACTGGAAGCGCAACCCATTTAACGCCGATATTCATTGAGAAAGAACTGGGTCTGCAGTTCATCCATGTACCGCTTGGGGCAAAGCGCAGAGTACCGAGTCTTCTTGGTGGCGAGGTAGAGGCCATCTGCGTACCCCTGCCAGAGGTGGCGGGCCAGGTCCAGGCAGGAAAAGCCAAGGTGCTGGTTATCCCCAGTGCTGAACGTGACCCGGGCTTCCCCGATGTTCCGACAATGAAGGACCTTGGCTACGATGTCGTCATTGAGCTGTTTCGAGGCATCAGCGTACCCAAAGGAACACCTGCTGACGTTATTGCCAGGATCGAAGAGGCGTTTAAAAAAGGGGCGCAAGATCCTGAGTTCATTGAATTCGCCAGGAAGAACAGTTTCAATATAAGCTTCATGGGGATGGATGAATTCAATAACTATGTAGAGCCCATGGATACCAAAATAGCCATGGTGATGGAGGAGACTGGTCTTAAAAAGAACTAAACCGTCAATGAGGGTGAGCCGCTGATGTATCGCGGCTCACGCCTTTGAATTATCTGGAATCTAGCGGGAATTGGCGAAATGCGCAGAGCAAACATTATCATCTCCCTGATCCTGCTGGGTTTTGCAAGTTTCTATGCCTACCTGATAGCCAACCTTCCGGCCCGAGATTTGCCCAATACCCTTGGAGCCGCGTTTGTACCCTGGGTACTCGCCGGTATTTTGGCAGGCCTCAGTGTTATCCTCTTAATCCACTCAATTTTCGCAGTAAACGGGAACCAAAAAATTTCTTTGCCGGGGAGGGAACTGCTCGGTATCGCCTTTTTGCTGATTTTGATCGCAAGCTACATCAAGCTGATGGATTTTTTTGGTTTTGTCCCGGTCTCCATCGTTTTCCTGGCCATTTTGACCTGGCTTGCCGGGTCAAGAAAGCCCGCCGAGATAGCGGCATTCTCAGCAACCACGGCGATTTTGGTGTATCTGCTCTTCCATAAGTTTTTTCAAGTGCAGCTGCCCACGGGAATCTTTTTTTAGTAGGTTTATGTTCAATGGATATTGCTCTGGCCGCCCTCTTTGATGTCCTTCAAATTGAAAACATTCTGGCCAGTATGGCAGGTGTCTTTTTCGGGCTTTTCATCGGAGCCACTCCCGGCTTGACCATCAGCTTGGGGATGGTCCTTCTCCTGCCGCTCACCTTCGCCTTGAATCCAGTAACGGCATTCTGTTTATTGCTCGGGCTCTATTCTTCTGGGTTCACCGGAGGATCGATATCAGCAATACTTCTCAATATACCGGGAACCCCGTCAGCAGCAGCTACAGCGATCGACGGGCATGCAATGGCGAAAAACGGCAGGGCCGGAGAAGCAATCGGTACCGCGGTTACCGCCTCATTTTTCGGCGGGATGTTCAGCCTGGTCTGTCTGGTCCTGATTGCCCCCACAATTGCCAAGTTTGCTCTGAGGTTTGGGGCGCCTGAATTATGTGCTTTGGTACTGCTGGGGCTCACACTCATTTGCAGCTTCGGTCAGAAATCAATCATCAAGGGATTAATCTCAGGTGTTATAGGTCTCATTTTTATGACGGTTGGTCTTGATCCAATGGTTGGGACCCCCCGATTTACCTTTGGGCAGGTCCAGTTGCAGGCCGGGATATCGTTCCTGCCGGCTCTGATTGGCCTTTTTGCCATTCCGCAGGTGGTGAATGGCATCATAGCCGGTGTCCGGGTAATCCCCACCTACCATGGAAAGGTGGCCGGCGTTCTCCCCAAGCTGAGCAATCTGGTCAAGCTCGTAAAATCAATGCTCCTGGGTGCCTGTATTGGCACCGGAGTTGGAGCTGTACCCGGTGCTGGAGGACCCATAGCGGTATTTTTAAGCTATGACTACATCAGCCGCGTATCAAAAAACAAGGGGGAATTTGGTAAAGGTACGCCTGAAGGTGTTGCCGCACCTGAGTCTGCCAATAACGGGGTGGCAGGCGGGGCCATGATACCGATGCTCACCCTCGGTATCCCTGGCGACCCCATCACCGCAATACTGCTCGGCGCCCTGATGATTCAGGGCCTCACCCCCGGACCGCTGCTCTTTGAAAATAACGGCCAATTTGTTTACAGCGTCTTCTGGGCCTTTCTGGTAGCGAATGTTCTCACCCTTATTCTGACTTTTGCCACCATAAAATTGTGGGTGAGAATACATCAGGTACCCTCCAGGATATTATTGCCGATTATCACCATTCTCTGCATCGTTGGCTCATATTCGTTGAGAAATACTTTCTTTGATACCGGCGTAATGCTCTTTTTTGGGGTCATAGGCTACTTAATGAACAAATTTCGCTTCCCCGTTGTGCCTCTGCTCCTGGCCATAATTCTGGGGCCGGCACTGGAAGAGCACCTGCGCATGTCTTTGATAATTTCACAGGGAAGCTATGCGATATTCTTCACGCACCCAATTAGTCTGACCTTTCTGGTTATTGCGCTGTTTTCGTTTTCACTGCCTTTGGTCGGACCTCTGATAAGAAAAAAATCTGCTGAGGAGGACCAGGAGATCATCAAAAAATCGGTGTAAGTGCCGATTTTTTCCCTACGAATATTCAATACAAAAGAGCCTTTTGCAAAACTAAGATTTTCGTTCAAAATCAAGGCATGCGAGAAATTTTACCACAGGCTGGATTGATATACCGAGGATAAAATTTTGAGCATAACGCAGAGTTTGGACGAAAAGATCGTTGTGCAAATGGCTCAAAATTGATGCCTTAAAAAAATTGGAGGTCTAAGATGTCGGAATTTAGGATCGGCAGAACCCTGGAAGTGCCGAGAAAGATGAAAGCCTGGGTTCTCGATGACCCAGAACAATTGAGATTGACTGAAAAGCCGGTACCGCAGCCCGGCCCTGCAGAAATTTTAGTGCGCATTGATGCGGTCGCCATCTGCGGCACCGATCTGGAAATTCTTTCCTATGGATTACCGGCCATCATCGAGGGTGGAATGCCTTTCAATAAAAATTTCACGCCCGGACATGAATATATGGGGACGGTCGTGCAGCTTGGCCAGGGAGTAGATGACTTTAAGATCGGTGACCGGGTAACGGCTGAAATCCATGCCGGCTGCGGTCGCTGTGAAAGATGCAGAGAAGGCATGTACACGTCCTGTTCCAACTACGGCCTGAATTACGGAGATAAAGACAAAGGACACCGGGCTAATGGATTTACCACTGATGGGGCATTTGCGGAATATGCGGTAAACAATATAAACACCCTCATTCCAGTGCCCGACGACATGAGCGACGAAGAGGCTACCCTTGTGGTAACGGCGGGCACTGCCATGTATGGTCTCGACGTCATGGGCGGTTTGATCGCCGGCAAATCGATTGCCGTCACCGGCCCGGGGCCTATCGGGTTGATGGGGGTCGCCATGGCGAAATGTCTGGGAGCACAGCCGGTTATATTGACTGGAACACGGGACAGCCGCCTTGAGATGGGAACGCAGCTAGGGGCAGATCATGTAATCAACATCCGTCAGGAGAACCCCGTTGATAAGGTAATGGAACTGACCAATGGCAAGGGCGTTCATTACGTTCTCGAATGTTCGGGGGCATCGAATGCGCTCAACGAGGCCGCAAAAATGACCAACCGCGGCGGCAGGATTTGTTTGGCTGCTTTCCCGCACGAACCTGTTCCGGTGGATCTCGCCCATCTCGTTCGCAACAACATTTATGTCTATGGGATCAGGGGAGAAGGTAAAAGCGCAACCCATCGGGCCATGGCTTTTATGAAACAGAAACGTGTTGATGCCACGATCATACATACCCATACGTTTGATTTTGCAGAGACCCCAAAGGCAATCCACTATGCCAAGGAACGAGTTGAAGACGCTATAAAAGTAGTGGTCACGATGAACTAAGGCCACTTACCTGAGTTATGCTTGCAGCATCTCGGGCGTCATACATACTCATATTGCTGGGTCCAGGGTTTCCGGTTTATTCGTTCAAGCGCTGATCATGCACACGAAAATGAGATGGCGTGCACGGGTGCCACAGCTCAATTAGACCTTAAGGACTTACGTTAAAACCCCGGGCCAGCCGTGGATGCCAGTTTGTCAGAAGAGAAACATCTTATAAAGACCGCGCGGCTGTTGTACACGAGTGGTTTGAATAAGTCGTGCCAGGCGGTTCTTGCCGCCCGGAATGGCGAACGAGACGTAATTCTCGTTACCGCGGCAAAGTCAGATTTCAAATCTATTGATTATCAAGATCTCCACCTGGTCAGCCTGACCGGTGACACTGCCGAAGATGCATCTCCTGAAGAACTGCCCGGTAACCTGAATTATTATCTCAAGGTGTTTGAAGATCGCCTCGATGTAGCGGCACTCGCTCATCTATACCCGCCCTGTGCGACCATTTTCGCAGATAAAGCCCAGCTTTATGAACTCTCTCAAAACCCCGCTCATGCACCGGTGAGAGAGTTCATAAAAGTTGAATGCCGAGAATGTCCTTCCCGATTCACCGGCCTCTGTTCCTGTCGATCTGATATTAGGAAGAGTTACACCGGAGCTGATGCTTTGCTGATCAAAGAAGATGGGATTATTGTTCTGGCCGCTGACCTTGACTCCCTGTACCATAAAGTTGAGTCGCTGGAATGGTCCGCGCAAAAGCACTTATCGTCTGACTTTTTCAAACCGATCTGCTGATAATCACCCCACATTCAGGGATCTTAATCCTTCTGAGCCAGTCTCGGATCATCTATCTCAAGCGGGCCGGTTGTGCGCAGGGCCAACTCTCAAGGGGACGCCGTATTAGCCGGCTGAGGTTACTACTTTGCCCACACATGCATGCCAGTCATCAACGAGTTTCTTGCGCTCGGCCTCGGCCATAGCCGGCTCAAAAGACTGATCCACCTTCCAGACGTCTTTGATGGCATCCAGTGAGTCGAATATCCCCACCTTCAGCCCCGCCAGGAAGGCTGCCCCGAGGGCAGTGGTCTCGGTGAATACGGGCCGCTCCACGGTTATATTGAGGATATCGGCGAGAAAAGCGCAGAACCACTGGTTGCCGACCATCCCGCCATCGACCCGCAGCCTGGTCGCCTGGACTCCGTCCCGACGCTTAGCCTCGAGCAGGTCGAGGGTCTGGTAGCAGATCGATTCCAGCGTCGCCCTGACCAACTCGGCGGGCCCGGTATCTCTGGTTATGCCGAAAATGGCACCTCGTGCATCCGGATCCCAATGGGGCGCACCCAAGCCGGTGAATGCCGGAACAATATAGACGCCGTTGTTGGAATCAAGGGAGGATGCCAGGGCTTCAGTGGTCCCGGCACTGTCGATAATGCCGATTCCATCGCGCAGCCACTGAACGGCTGCACCGGCTACGAAAATAGAACCCTCCAGGGCATAGGTAGTTTTGCCATCGAGCCGATAACCCACGGTGGTAAGCAGCTTGTTCTTTGAAGAAAGAGCCCAGGTGCCGGTATTCAATACCATGAAACAGCCGGTACCATAGGTGCTCTTGATCATTCCCGGCTCGAAACAGGCCTGGCCGATCAGGGCAGCCTGCTGATCCCCGGCTACCCCGGCAATCGGGATCTCAACGCCGATAACATTCTGATCCGAGGTACCAAAGTCGGCGGCGCTGTCAAGCACATCGGGAAGCATGGAATCCGGTATTGCCAAAAGCTTAAGCAAATCATCGTCCCAGCGCTGCTGGTGGATATTGAAGAGCAGTGTCCGTGAGGCGTTGGTGGCATCGGTGGTATGTGATTTGCCCCCGGTAAGCCGCCAGATCAAAAAGCTGTCGATGGTACCGAAGGCAAGCTGTCCCTGCTCAGCACGGGAGCGTGCGTTCTCGACATTTTCAAGGATCCAGTTCAGCTTGGTGCCCGAGAAATAGGGATCCAGAAGCAACCCGGTCTTGTCGGCAAAAAGCTGCTCCCTGCCCTGCTTGCGCAAGGTTTCGCAATATGCAGCCGTACGCCGGTCCTGCCAGACGATAGCGTTGTACACCGGCTCACCGGTGGTTCTGTCCCAGACCACCGTGGTCTCACGCTGATTGGTGATGCC
>JARFQM010000245.1 GCA_029287755.1 Desulfofustis sp.
ACCCGGCCGTTGAGAATCACCAGGTCAAAGTCTTCTGCACCGGTCGCCGCCCAGGCCATCGAAGGAATGCTGGCCGCCACGGCCACCGCGGACGCCGCGCCTAAGAACTCGCGGCGCGTGATGCCCGATTTGTCCTTCTTGGCTTCTTCCAATGGGCCCACTTTTTTCTTCATGTCGATTCTCCTATAATGTTGGGATTGTCTTTTAACGACCGCATAGATTCGCTTCACTACCGCCCCTTGATCCAACTTTCAATGAAATTCGGGACAACTGGTGTGATGTTGATTCCGATCAGCCACTCTGGTCCGAACAAGTCGGGCTGTACGATGTAATAGTTCGTCTCGAGTTCGATCTTGACAGGCATCTTTCCGAACATGACAGTTTTACTCACAGTCAGGTTCAGGGGGACAGTCCATTCCTCGGCTTTCCAGTCGTAATTCATGATCGGCGCAGTGCCTATGGCCCAGCCGTCTCCGGGCAGGAATTTCAAGACCGCTTGAAGCTGGGAAACGCTGTAATAGCCGTCATCACTCCAGCCGGTAACATCCCAGAGATGGCTGGGAAATAGTCCCCATAGCCCCCATTTATAGAATTTAGCGATCAACCCTTCGGGGCCGAGCCGCAGTTGCTTGCTCCCCACGTCGCTGTCGGTGGCTGTCGGCAATGAGCCGACCATGCCAAACGCCTACAACCAGCCGCTCTTCTCCGTCACGCCAATGCCAATGTCAAAACCGATGTCGCCCAAGGCGGTAACACCGGAGAAGTCCATGCTTTGGGCATCGAAGACCGGCTGGTCGACGAGCAGGGGAATGGCGGGCCGGATAAAGAGATTGGCTTTCCCCCCACTCGCCGTCGGCGCAAGGCTGAATGGGAAAACGGGCTGGAACAAAAGTGTGTAATTACTTTGATCGTCGGCATTCGGCAGATCGCCCGTGTACCACCTGAATTGATTTTTGAGTGTCAGGCTGGCTAGGGAGTTGTTGGGATTGGCCAGTTCCTTGGCCACTTCGTCGGCAGATTTACCGCGATGTTCTTCGGTGAATTGAGGTACGGAGGCACCGGAAAGTACTCCGCGCGGTGTTGACTCGCGCGCGGATTCGGCAGTGCTTGAATCTTCCGCCCCGGCCGTCCCAATTAATATCAGTCCAAACACGATGGCAATAAGATAGTATGCGAGCCTTGTCATTTTTTACCTCCTAATATTACAGCGTATTTTTATATATCTTCCCGTCTACATGTCTCCAGAGGTCAACGTCCCCGGCGGTACTTCGGCCTTTGCCCTCGCTGCTGCCGAGCTCGACACACAGACATTTGTCTGTCAGATTGTTCAACCGCCCGTCAGTAGCTTCGCCGCAGCTCGCAGGTATCCGGGCGAGTGGTCAACGCCGGATATCGATTCATCGTTCGTTGCCAATCCGAAATAACAGCCGCAGAAATCGCGGGCCGGATCAACATAGATACCTTGACCCATGTTCCCGTGTTTGAACATGGCACCATCTTTAAACGAATGATCCCACTGGGCGGTATTGGTATAAGGCGTTTCACCAAACCAACGCTGCCCGTAAGCTTCTTCACCAGAACCTACATAAGCCTCTGGGTTTCCAAAATCCTGTATGAATTTTAACATTTTGTCAGAAATCACCTTTTCTTTAGCAACTTTATTCCAGCTAGGCGTATACAACAGGGCATAGCGAAGCATATCTTCTATTGTAGTTATATTCAACCCAGCAGCACCTGGTGTACCATCCGGAGCAAGAGCAACGCTAAACGGAGATCTTGCACCTATTTTAGACCATACGCGTTGATCCCAGTATTCTTGCCAGGGCATTTGAGTGATGTTCTCCACCATGACCACTAAAATCAACGTGATACAAGTGGAATACCGGAATTTATCACCCGGTTTTTCATTGGGTAATGGTTGAGCCGATTTTGCCCATTCACGCCAACTTGAATGACCACTCTCAAAGGATCTTGTCATAAAACCGGCAATAAATGATTTGGGGTTGGTTAGACTTTCAAAAGTCTCCTCAACGTCGAGCCCAGATGACATGTTCATGGCATTCTTCACAGAAACCGCATCCCAAGCTGTTCCTTTAAGATCCGGAACATAGTCAGTGTTAGGCTTTTCAACATCTAATTTACCTTCTTCCCATAACATGGTAGCTGTTAAACTCACCGTTGTTTTGGAGGCTGACATCCATACATGGGGAGCGCCTTCTCTCATTCCAGGTGAGGTTTCAAATACTACTTTTCCTTTATGGGCCATAATCATGGCCTGAACTTGTTTTGGCCCTTTAATATATTCCTCTAAAGTAGGGTTGGGAGTACCATCCAAATTATTAAAGCTGATGTCTAATAATTCAGGATGTAAGTCCCGTTCCAGTATGCTTGTTTCAGCCGGTGGCATGACTACCTGTGTTTTGAAAAATGCTGGAAGATTTAAATGGATGTCGAGGTCCGGCCGATCTTTGTTTATGACCAGCTGGTCGGGGAGGTGCGGCCATGAGCAACACACTTGTCCTCGACCGGATCGAATCTAACCTGACCCGGTTGCGTTTGCCCAGGATCAGAAAAATTTTGGAACGCATTGTCAAGGAAGCTGAGAAGCAGGATAAAAGCCATCTGAGCTTTCTGGATGAACTCCTGGAGGAGGAAGTGGCGCACAAGGAGCAACGGCGGATTGAAATTGCCCTGAAAATATCCGGGCTGCCGTTCATTAAAAGCATCGATGAATTTGATTTTACGTTCCAGCCCAAGCTGGACAGGCAGAAGGTTATGTCTTTGTTCGACCTTACGTTTATCCAGCAGAACGGCAACGTGATCTTCCTTGGGCCGCCGGGTGTCGGCAAAACGCACCTGGCCGTCTCCCTGGCATTGAAAGCCTGTCAGTTCGGATTGAGCATTTATTTTACCAATATGGAAGATCTGATCAAAAAGCTCAGAAAAGATCACGAAGCCGGACGGCCTGGAAAAGGCCGTAGTTATTACAAGTCGTCCCTGGTGGTTGTTGATGAAGTGGGTTATACGCCCATCAGCCGGGAGGAATGCAATCTGTTCTTCAGATTTATTGCCAACCGGTATGAAAAGGCCAGCACGGTTATTACCTCGAACAAGGCCTTCTCCGATTGGACGGAATTGTTCCACGATCCGATCATTGTAACAGCAATATTAGACCGACTGCTCCATCATAGTGTGGTTATCAATATCAAAGGCAACAGCTATCGTTTGAGGGGAAAAGTAAAAGAAAAAGCGGTGAATGAGCTTCAAAAGCTGAATTGATGTGGCTCATTTCTCACGACCCAAAATGGCTCAATTTTAAACGACCGTTGACATTCGCCGCCTTTTTAAGGTAAATCATCTGATAAAGCAGCTGTTTTTCTGTAAAAGTTTGGAGTTCGGTTTCTTGTTAACGGGTTAGTTTTGGAATGTGAGGTATCGGGATCCGGTTTCCCAGTCCTCGCTGAGTTCGACCAGGACAGCGGTGACTAGTCTGAGGAGCGAGGCTTCATTTGGGAACAAGGTTGCGACGCGGGTGCGTCGTTTGATTTCCTTGTTTTGTCTTTCGAGCATGTTGGTGGTCCGCATGCGTTTGCGATGGTTTGTCGGTATCTGGTAAATCGCGAAACCTTCAGGGATGTTGTTCTCGGCCCAAGTTGCCAGCTGAGGTGCGGTGTCCTGATAGGCTTCGATGAACAGGCCGAGTTCAGCTTGCGCTGCGTCGGCGTCTTTGGCGGCGAAGATGGCCCGGATGTCGTTGGCAACCTGGGTTCGCATGGCGACCTTCGGAGTGTGGTGCATCGCGTTTTGAGCGAGATGGAATTGGCATCGTTGCCAGGGGACGCCAGAGAAGGTTGCTTTGCGTGCCGCGGCGAGTCCCTCGTGGGCGTCGCTGACGATGAGCTGGATCCCGTGCATGCCCCGGTGCTTGAGCGAGCTGAGGAACTCGCGCCAGTGAACTTCGGCCTCCGAGAGTGAGACACTGACTCCGAGCACGGTTCGGTGCCCGGTGGGGAGGATGCCGATGGCGATCGGCACCGCTGCGTCGCGAACGGCCGAGTCAATACGGACCTTCTCGTAGCGGGCGTCGAGGATGAGGTACTCAACCTGATCGAGGGGCCGGTTACGCCAGGCTTCCAGTTCTTCATCGAGCAGTTTGGCGGCCCGGGAGACCTGGCTACTGGTGACTTCGAGACCGCACAGCTCGGTGGTGATTTTGGCTACTTTGCGAGTGGAAACGCCCTGAACGTACATTTCGGCGACGGCTAGTTTGAGGGCTCGTTCGCTGCGTTCTCCCCGCTCCAGAGCGGACGGGTAAAACTGACTGTCTCGGGTTTGCGGGACCTTTAGCTCAAGTTTTCCAAGGCGACTGCTGACGGTCTTGTCCTTGAATCCGTTGGCATACGATCGACGCTCCTGGACCCGCTGGTAGGGCTTGGCGCGGAGATATTCGGTTCGTTCGAGCTTCATGGCTTCGTTGAGGAGGATTTCGATGGCGTTGGCCATCCCTTCAAAGCCGTGGTCGGCCAATAACACTGATTCACTGTCAACTTTTCTTGGGGAATTCCAACTTGACAGCTTCGAGAAGTTCGCTAGATTGATCTTGGTGGGTCATGGGAGGCTCCTTTTGAAGGTTTTAAGACGCTTACAAAAGAAACCGAACTGGCCCACCTTTTCAAGCAGGCGCCCGCGTGGCTGATTTTTTTGATTCGCACGCTCATCAAAAAAATCAGCCACGCGTTAAATTGAATTTACAGAATGGAAGTTACACCACCCTCGACTTGTCGCAGAAGGCCTCGGCGTGGTTTTGGGCGAGTGAAATGGAGATGACGAATATGTTCGATGACGACGCGTCCAGCCTCGCGCGGCTGTGCGACACCGGCCTATCC
>JARFQM010000202.1 GCA_029287755.1 Desulfofustis sp.
AGCGCAACCTCTACCCCAACATCGATTTCTACAGTGGTATTCTGCTGCGGGCCATCGGCATTCCGCTCAATATGTATACGGTGATGTTTGCCATCGGCAGGATGCCTGGCTGGATTGCCAACTGGCGCGAACTGCTGGAGCACAATCAGCGCATTTCGCGGCCGCGGCAGATCTATACCGGCGAGACCACCAGATCGTTCGTGCCTTTGGCTCAACGCTGACCCACCACTCCCCGTCGAACAATGACAGGTCAGTCTGGCTGCCTTGGCCCGGGGGCCGCCCGCAGCCAGATCTCTACCAGTTCTTGACCAGCAGTTCGAAATAGGCCTGCTTCCTGACGCAGGCAGGACATTTCTCTGGAGCTTCCTTGCCCCGGTGCAGATAGCCGCACCCCAGGCACTTCCAAGTCCGTTCCTCAGAGCGGGCAAAAACCCGTCCGCTGTCAATGTTTGCCGCCAGTTCCCTGAAGAGTTCCTCGTGGTGTTTCTCGGCCACGCTGATTGCGTCGAAGGTGTCGGCCGCCCTTTTAAAACCCTCTTCGCGGGCGATCTCTCCAAAGCCTTTGTACATGGAGTCATGGACAAAGAGTTCGAGCTCGGCAGAACTCAGGAGATTGGCCCTGGTGTCCTCGATGACGCCGGTTGGAAACGGCCAGGTCGTCTCGAGTTCTCCGCCGTTGAAGAACTTAAAAAAACGCAGGGCATGTTCATACTCCTGATCGGCGGTCTCGTCGAAAAGCCTGGCAATCTGAATATAACCGTCGTCTTCGGCCCTGCGGGCGAAGAAATTGTACCGAGAGCGGGCCTGCGCCTCGGCGGAAAAGGAAATCTGCAGGTTTCGGGCTGTACGGCTTTCCCTGAAGCTTACCATGGCATGCAGATAAAGCGACTACTCTTCAACTTCGATGGCATCGGCACCACACTCGAGGGCGGCCCTGCGCACCACATCTTTCAGGTGATCGGGAATCTCATCCATCTTGACAATGGACAACAGCGCCTCTTCATCGTACTCGAATACTTCGGGGCAGAGTTTGTTGCAGTTGCGGTCGCCCATGCACTGATCGGTAATGGTCACTTTCATCATACGCTCCTTTGTGTGTGCTACAACAATGACTTTTGGGATAAAAAAGCTTACGATTCAGCAAAAGCATTTTCCAGCCCATAGTCTTAAAGTGCAAACCGCGATCAGTCAATTATTATCTTTTAATTCAGTCGGGTGGCCGGTAGGGGAGAACAATTTCGACTGACAAAACTGGATCGCAACTAGGAAGTTGATGAATCTTTTCTCCACTGTGGTAGATTCGCCAGACCTGTGAGACACAAAACAACTCAGGGTTATCAGAGCTAGAATACAAGAGGTAGAGATGAAGGTAGGAATTGTCGGTTTGCCGCAGACGGGTAAAAAAACCTTGTTTAAAGTATTGACCGGCTCCGAGGCGGCTGATCAGGGAGGCCATTCCAAACCGCTCCCGGGTACCGCCGATATCGTTGATGAACGCTTCGACAGGCTGGTACAGATGTATGCGCCCAAAAAGGAGACCAGAGCTCGTATAGATCTGGTGCTGCTGCCGAAGATCGAGCAGGAGACGATCGCCAAAGGTGACATTTTCCAGCACATCGTCGATGTCGATGCGCTCTGCCATGTGGTCCGGGTATTCAAGGATGAAGCAGTCTACCATTCCTCCGGGTCGATCGACCCGCTGAGGGATGTGGAGATGGTCAATTCAGAGTTCCTGATCCACGATCAGATCTTCGTTGAAAAACGGCTTGAGCGGCTCGAGGCCGCCCTGAAAAAAATCAAGGACGAGCGGCAGACCAAAGAGTTTGAGTTGCTGCAGCGGATTCAGGTCCACCTGGAAGAGGAGCAGCCCCTGCGGCTCATGCACTTCAGCGGGGAGGAGGATCTGCTGATCCGCAGCTATCCGTTTATCACCAGAAAAGAACTCATCCTGGTGTTCAACGTAGCAGAAGAAGGTCTCGGTGATCGGGCGATTCTGGAGAGGGTGGCCGACCACTGTCGGCAGCAGAAAATGGAGGCCATGGTTGTCTCGGCCCAGGTCGAGTCGGAAATATCCCAGCTCGACAGCGAGGAGGAGAAAAAGGAATTTCGCGCTGACCTCGGCATCGAAGAGCCGGCCCTGGGCATACTGACCCGGCTCTGTCTGAAAGCATTGGGGCGAATGTCGTTTTTCACGGTGGGCAAGGAAGAAGTGCATCAGTGGCTGGTGCGGATCGGGTCGAAGGCACCCATTGCGGCTGGAGCGATTCACTCGGACCTGCAGAAGGGGTTCATCCGGGCGGAAGTTATGAAGTACCCCGAGCTGATCGAGTTCGGCAGCGAGGCAGAACTGAAGAGGCAGGGCAAGCTTTATGTGCAGGGCAAGGACTACATCGTCGAAGAAGGCGATATCCTCAACATCCGCTTCAACGTCTGACAGCGGTCAGGTACCTGGCCCGGATCCCCACCCTCAACCTCGACACAAAGGACTACAAGCTCCTTCCTGACTCAAGTTCTTTTCTAAGCTGGTAGGCTGTTGTGGAGCTGTCGAGCTCAACGCAGTCATAGGTAAGCGCTGTATCTTTGCCCACCGGTTTGATCACCTTGGCCCTGCCGGTCAACCCCAGCGGCAGGATGGAGCGTTTCAGGCTGTCTGCGGCGCTCATGAGCTTGCCGAACACCGTGTAGCCGCCTTCTCCGTCCAGCCGATCTCCGGGGCGCAGATCCTTTTTGGCAAAGGCGCCGACATCAGCCAGGAATTGTGAGGAGCTGCCGGTGGGCTCATTTCTCAGGACCGCATTGACCGCACTGATGCCAAGTTCCAGCCCGATATAGTGGTAGGGTCGGTAGAGGGCGGAGTAGAGCCCGCTCGTATCTGTCTTCATGCCGTACTCCTGAAAACAGCGGGCCGCATAGGCGTTGGGTGCTTTGAATACCACGTAGACTCCCCAGCGAAGGTCCCTGACTACCGGGGAGCCATCGCGTTTTTCACTGGCAATTACCTCCACCGTGCCGGAATGTTTAAGAATCCCACCGTCTGTCTCAGGTTTCAGCACATCGGCGAGATCATCAACATCCACGGCGGGGAATTGCAGGCCGCATGACTGGGGCCGCAACCCTGAGGCGTTGGCCACGGCGCACATTTCGATGGCCGATTTGGAGCCGTCGAGAAAGGAGTTGAACATCTGGGCGTTGTAGTCGCCGCTGGCCACCCGTTCCTCGGAAAACCCGTAATATCCCCATACCGTATCGGGAGTGGAATAGTGATATTCAGGCTGATACCTGGTTCCCTTGCCGGTGCAGACGATTTCGAAACCGACCGTTTGGGCCCAGTCGAGCTGCTCCATGATGAGGGCCGGCTGATCGCCGTAGGCCATGGAGTAGACGACACCGTGCTCCTCAGCTTTTTGGGCGAGGATCGGGCCGAGCAAACAATCGGCCTCAACGTTGACCATGACCACATGTTTGCCCGCTTCGATGGCGGCGACCGCATGGGCGGTTCCCGCTTCCGGACTGCCGGTAATCTCCAGGATCACCTCGCATTCGGATTGGATCAGGGCGCGGGCGTCGTCGGTTATGCCAATTTTGCCGGCCGCCGCCGTGTCGTTGATCTCTGCGGCAGATCCTGCCAGCGCCGCACGCTCTTTCCCCCAACCAGTTGTTTCCAGGGCCTCATAGGCTCGCTGGGCTGAACGCTCGGCAATGCCCATTACCTGCATTCCAGGGGTGACCCTGGCCTGGTTGTGAATCATGGAGATGAACTTGCCCGCTCCTATAACCCCGACTCTGACAGGTGAGTTGTTCTGTTCTCTTTTTTTCAGCATCGAGTAGAGATTCAAACCGGCACCTCCTGTGTTTCACTGCTTCTGGTCATCAATTTCAATGAGTTCCTGCACTATGATCGCCGCATCCTCAACAAAATTAGGGCACACCGTCTTGAACAGGTTCTTGTCACCGGCGATCTCTTTTCCTTCAGGAGTCATGATGTTGCAGCCCAGCAATTCTCTGCAGTCAAGAGTAGTGTGGCGTTGTTTGAAGCGGCGGGTAAATTCGGCCACGGCCTCATACACCTTTTTCCGGCCGGCAGAGGTGGAGCTTTCCTGGTCGGCAAAACGGAGGCCGAGCACCATGTAGGCGCCAGTCACGGCCCCGCAGATTCCGGCCATCTGCATGCCCGCTGGAAAGCCTGAGGAGATTTTCAGTGCGGTCAGTTCATCCAGGCCGAACTGTTCGCAGAACTGGGTCAGGACAGCCTGGGAGCAGCCCTTACCATTCAGAAAACGCTGAACACTGGTGTTTTCTTCGGTCATTGTCATTGGCCTCAGAGAGAGTTTGATTGTCACCAGCACCCTACCATATTTACCGCCTCTGGTGGTGGAAAACATCACTCATTCCGTGGAGAATGGCTGCACGCAGCAGATTGACTAGAGCACGGGGGAGACATTTTCGATATCTGCAATAGAGTATAGGACGACCTTCTATGAGCAGAACAGGAGAGAACCAATGGAAGTATACAACGGCATCTACAGCTGGGACGGCAAAAAGCGAGACGGACGTGATCCGATCGCCTGGTTTCCCGGATCCTATCACCTCTATATTTACGCAATAGGAAAGGACAACGGTAATGTGACCTCGTTCAGACAGCACCTCTGTCTCTACTCGGAGACGGGAGCAGGCCATTCAATTTCTGCCCAGCCGGAAAAGTTTGCCAAACACGTGTGCGAGGATTTCTCCATTGATCTCGAGCGCACCCTCTGGGTTGAGGTCAATCCATCTCCAGCAACGAGGTATGAGGTGATTGTCTACAGCCGGAAATCGAAGCTCAAAGAGGTCTTCTTCTACCGCGTCCAGAAACGGGCTCCCAACGCTGTTGAATTAGAATTGATCGAAGAGCATCTCAAACACCTGACCATATAAATGGCGGCAAAATAGGCATATCGATCACCAGGGCTATGGACCGTATAGAAATGTTGAAAAAGAGGCTCGCCGAACTGGAAAAGGCTATTTCGGAAACCGAAAAACGTCTGCCTGCCCATTCAATTAAGCCGCCGGTCATGCATGATCTGCTCGACCTTGAGGATGAGCGCGACAGGGTGCTGCAGGAGATCGCTCAATCAACATCGGGCAGCAACCGGAGTGAGACACCACAAGGTAGATAGTGAGATGAGCCAGTCCGTACCCTCTGCCGGCCCCTGCACGCTCTATTCTACTCCAGGTGCCCGTACGATTCTGTTTTTGGGCTCCGCTAGCCTCCTTTATTGATTGACAGCAGCAGACTGAATTGTGTGGGGCCTTCCCAGGAACATTTTCTCTGGCGCCAGCGCAGTAATAGTTATCCCCGTTTTTTACCTCGTGTATTTGGTTGAAGTTGAGATCTTTTTAGGCTGTCAGCATGATATATCCCCGCTTGACACCGCCACAATGTGGTGGTATCATGCTCTATGAGAATCATTCCTATATGATGCCCGTGAATTATCACTGACGGGAACTGCAGTAATCACACCCACACCACGGAGGAGTTATGGCTAAGCCGAAACAGATAATTCGACCTGAGGATATTACCACCTGTGAATCCACCCAGCAGATGATCGCCAAAGCCAGAAGAGACGGAGTAGAGCTCTTCTTCGATCGGGCCGAAGCGGTAAAACCGTGCCCCATCGGTGCAAGTTCGGCTTGCTGCAAACACTGCTCCATGGGACCGTGCCGGATCAGCCCCAGCGACCCATACAAACATGTGGGAGTATGCGGCGCGACCATCGACACCATCGCTGCCAGGAATTTCGGCCGCATGGTTGCAGCCGGCACAGCCGCCCACACCGATCACGGCATGGCCATGCTCGACCTCTTCAGAGGGGTTATCGAGGGGACGGTCAGCGATTTTGAGATCAAGGATCACCTGAAACTCTTCGAGGTGGCAAAATCACTTGATATCGAAACCGAGGGCAGGACGGTCAAGGATGTTGCCGCCGATGTCTACCGGGAGCTGGAAAAAACCTATACCCAGGTTGAGGGTGAGATTCCTCTGGTTAAACGGGTTCCTCAGAAAACGCTGGAAACCTGGCGCAAGGAAGGCATCGTTCCGCGCGGTGCGATGCGCGAAATTATGGAAATGATGCACCGTTCGGCCATGGGCGTCGATCAGGATTACGAGAACATCACCAAGCAGATTTCCCGTACCGCGCTGGCGGACGGCTGGGGAGGCTCCATGGTATCGACCGATATCTCTGATATCCTGTTCGGTACGCCGGTGCCGGTCGAGGTCACGGTGGACATGGGGGTGCTCAAGGAAGACCAGGTCAACATCATCGTCCATGGGCATGAACCAATCCTGCTCGAAGCCATGATTATCTCGGCCGCCGCCCCTTCCATCAGGGAAATGGCCCAGGAAGCCGGCGCCAAGGGCATCAATCTGGTCGGCATGTGCTGTTCCGGTCTCGATGTCTTGTCACGGCACGGGATACCGCATGCCGGTAACTTCTCCTCGACCGAGGCGGCGCTGGTCACCGGGGCCGTTGACGCCATGACGGTTGATGTACAATGCATCAAGCAGGATCTGCACAAGGTGGCCGGCTGCTACGACACCGTCTTCGTCACCACCAATTACCGGGCCAAGATCGAAGGCGCGCTGCACATCGAACTCGACGAGCACGATCCGATGAAGTGCACCGACCAGATCATTATCAAGGCCATCATGCGCTACAAGAACCGGGGTCAGGAGATCGAGATTCCGGCGCATACCGCCAAGGGGGTCCACGGGTTTTCCCATGAGTATATCAAATACATGCTTGGCGGCTCGTTCAGAGGTGGCTATGAACCGCTGAACGACAATATCATCAACGGCCGCATAAGGGGTGTCGCCGGCGTGGTCGGCTGCACCAATCCCCGCTCCAAGCAGGACTTTTCCCATGTCGAGCTGGTCAAGGAGCTGATCAAGAATGATGTGCTCGTGGTCCAGACGGGATGTTCGCAGATGGCCCTGGCCAAAGCCGGACTCACCACCCCCGGAGCTTCCGCCATGGCCGGACCGGGCCTTGCAGAAGTATGTGAGACGGTGGGCATTCCACCGATTCTGGGGTTGGGCGCCTGCGTCGACAACAGCAGGATTCTGATGGCCGTGTCCGAGATGGTAAAGACCGGCGGCCTGGGCGAGTCGATCGCCGATCTGCCGGTAGCCGGCTGCGCTCCGGAATGGATGAGTGAAAAGGCAATTGCCATCGGTCAGTACTTCGTCGCCAGCGGTGTTTATACCGTGTTCGGCCATACCTTCCCGATCACCCAGCAGACCAGCTTCAAGAAATTGCTGTTCAACGATCTCGAGGAGAAGGGTTTCGGCAAGTGGGGATTTGCCGATACGCCGCACGAAATGGCCCGCCTGATGATCGCCCATATCGACAAGAAGCGCAGCGAACTGGGGATTGACAAGGCCAGGGAACGGGTCCTGATGGATATGTCGGACCGGCGATCGCTGGCGGCCAACGAATAGTCACGCAGAAAGACCGAATACGTTCAGCGGTCTCCTTCCATACGGCCGGTACCGGTGGTATAGTGTTGCCATCGAGACCGGCCGTTTTGTATTAATTTCAGATATCTTTCAGCCACTTCGGCCGACGGCGGAGGGGCATACCGAGGGAACGGGGCCTGCATGCAGAAAGCTGCTGTGTTCGATCAGACCTATCGACAGTACCTGGCCAAGATCGGCGCCATCGATTATCTGTCCAGGGCCGATCTGCTTGGGGTTGAAGTGGACGGTACCGCGCTGATTATTCCTCTTTACCACCGATCTTATGCGGTTTCCAGCAAGGGCATTGAGGGACTCGGGGGAGCAGCGGTGAACGATGCGGTCCGGGTGATACTGGCCAAATATGTACTCACCTGCCCCATCCCGCTACCGCCGCTGTCGGGCAAATGGATGACCTATCGTGAGTTTCGTGGCGCGGGTCCGCTGGTTTCCTATTTCACCAGCACGACCAACAAGAATATAGAGCTGCATTTTTCCGGCGCCAAAGAGCGCTTGGAAATGCGCTGCAGAGAGCTTGGTGGTCGGATCGAGGACAACGATTCCTACGATCTATCTGTGTGGTTGCAGGCTCTGCCGCGCATTCCCGTGGTGCTCAACTTCAACGACGCCGACGATATGTTTCCGGCAGCCTGTTCCATTCTCTACCGGGCCTCGGCCGAGCACTTCCTGGATATGGAGTGTCTGGCCATGACCGGCACCCTGCTCGCCGGCCTGCTGCTCAAAACATAGTGGGGAAAGGGAAATATGGGACTGCCTTCTCACCCTGCCTCATCCAGATTTTCGCTCCAGTTTCTTGGTTGGCTGGCGGTGTTCGGTTCTGCCTTCTGCTTCTACCTGGCAACAGCGATAATCCGCTGGGCCGACGGGGTGGTCGCGATTGACAGCGCCTATTTTACCTTCAGTAGATTTTTACTTGGTTTTATCGTCGTCTGCTCTACCATGCTCATCGGCCGGCAAAGGCTGAAGCCGCGCAGATATCATTTTCTGATCGGCCGCACAGTCTCCAACACGGTGGCGGTGTTCTGTTTCTATAAGGCGGTGGAGGTGGGTTCCCTGGCCGAGGCCAATATCCTCAACATGACCTATCCGCTCTTCGTCGCTATTTTTTCATGGTTTTTAGTAAGAGACCAGCGTGACAAGCTGGCGCTGGGCATCGTCGGAGTTGCGTTTTGTGGAGTCTGGCTGATTTTGGCACCCGGGTCGATGTCTACCGAACTGGACAGCCTCTGGGGGCTTTGCTCCGGGTTTTTTGCGGCCTGGGCAATGATCTACCTTAATCTGAGCAGACGTCATCACGATTCTCAGACAATTCTGTTTTTCATGTTCGGCCTGGGGGCAGCAGCAATTTTTGCATTGTTCAGAGAGGCTATCTTCTGGCCCTCGCCGCTTGAATTTAAATATCTATTCTGGTGCTCGGTCGCAGGGGTGCTGGGACAATATCTTCTGACCTATGGATTTCTCTTTGTCACCGCCGTCGAAGGTTCAATCATCTCATCGAGTCGAATTCTGCTGGCGGCGCTGACGGGCTCTTTTCTGGCGGGCGACCCGCCGTTAATGCTCAGCGGCTGGATGGGGGCGCTGCTCATATTTGGCGCCAACTCAATGCTCGCTCTCAGAAGAGCTGCCCTGAACAGAGAGCAGCCTCAAAAATAGGTCGTGCTCACTCAGGTGATATCAAGCAGGGTGAACAGGGCGCTGTGATCGAGGTCGGCGCCGCCCTGTTCGATCAAGCGATCGTAAAGCTCCCTGGACAGGGAGGTAGCCGGCATATCAAGGCCCAGGGTGGCAGCAAATTCGAGCGCCTGGTGCATATCCTTGCGCTGGGTGGTGCAGCGAGCGCCAAGGGAGTAATCGCCGTCCACCATTCGTTTGCCGTGCACTTCGAGAATTCGCGAGTCGGCAAATCCGCCCTGCAGGGCCTGCCGGACCCGGGCCGGATCGACGCCGGCGGCCTTGGCCAGCGCCAGTGCCTCTGCCGCGGCTCCGATATTGAGCCCGACAATTACCTGGTTGGCCGCCTTGGCTACCTGCCCGGCCCCAGGTGCTCCGACATGGGTGATTCTCTCACCTAGAACCTCCAGGATCGGCAGGGCGCTGTCGTAGGCATCATCGCTGCCCCCCGCCATGATGGTGAGGCTGCCAGATTCAGCCCCAATGGTGCCCCCGGAGACTGGGGCATCAACATAGAAAGCGCCCTTCTCAGAGACCAATTCGGCGAAGCGACGAGTCTGGATCACCGAGGTGGTGCCCATATCGATAACCAGGCTGTGTTTTCTGAGGGTGTGGATAATTCCATTATCGCCCAGCAGCACCGCCTCGACTGCCGCCGTGTCAGCCACCATAATGATGACCACATCGGCGCGAGCGGCCGCCTGTGCGGGGGTTTCCAAAGGCGTTGCTCCCGCTTCAGCGAGTTCCGTTCGCGGCGCAACCGAACGGTTGGTGACAAATAGGTCGAATCCAGCCCTGATGAGGTTGCGGCACATGGGCTTGCCCATCAAGCCCAGTCCAATGAAGCCAATTTTTCGAGTCCGTTTGTTTTTCATAAGTGGCCCTGTGCTGCTGGCGGTGGCTGTCTAGAGCGTATTGCTGCTCTGAGAGGATTGGCTACCATCCTAAACCTGCTCGTTTAGTATGGTAATCTCCCATTTCTAAAGTAGTTTTAAGGTGAGCTATTTGCAAAACGATCTTGTCGCCCACACTCTGCGTTATGCTCAAAATTTTATCCTCGGAATATCAA
>JARFQM010000276.1 GCA_029287755.1 Desulfofustis sp.
GAGCACCGTATGAAATTTGTCATGGACCTGTGCGAGTCGATCCAGACCCTGGTGTTCGGCGAGGTGATCGCCGAGGGACCCCCTGAAGAAATTCAGAACAACCCCGAAGTTATCGAGGCTTACCTTGGCAAGGAGGACCTACACTGATGCAGCTCGTTGTTGAAAATCTGTCCGTTTCCTACGGCAACATAAAGGCTCTGCACGGCATCAGCTTCTCGGTTGATCAGGGTGAGATCGTCACCATCATCGGCGCCAACGGTGCCGGCAAATCCACCACCCTGCGGGCCATATCCCGGATGATCCCATGCGAACCGGGCTCCAAGATCGAGTTCAGGGGAGAGAGTATTCTCAAGTACAACACCGACAAGGTGGTCTCCAAGCTCGGCATCTGCCATGTCCCGGAGGGCAGGATGATTTTCGGCAACCTGACGGTCACCGAAAATCTGACCCTGGCCTGCTTTGCCAGAAAGGACCCGGACGGCATAGCTCGGGACAAGAAATGGGTGTTCGACCTGTTTCCCCGCCTCGACGAGCGCAAGGACCAGCTGGCCGGCACCCTGAGCGGCGGCGAGCAGCAGATGCTGGCTGTCGGCCGGGCCTACATGAGCGGCCGCCAGATCATGATTCTGGACGAACCCTCGATGGGGCTGGCACCGCTGCTGATGCTCGACATGTTCGATGCCCTCAAGGAGATTAATCGGCAGGGCACAACCATCCTTCTGGTCGAGCAAAATGCACGGCTTGCCCTTAAATTTGCCCAGCGCGGGTACGTGCTGGAACACGGACAACTGATTCTCGATGGCCCGGCGGACGGCCTGCTCGACAATCCCGAAGTCAAGAAAGCCTACCTGGGCGCTTGATTGAGCTGCTGCCCCCTGGTCATTTCCGGCTAAGCACTTATTATTTTCCCTGAAGGATTCAGTCGCGCACTACCAGAAAAGGGGCCGTTCATGAAATTGATCTTTGTCTATAACGCCAACAGCGGCGTGCTCAGTATGTTAAGGGATATCCGCCACAAGCTGATGAGCCCGCAGACCTATGACTGTTTTCTCTGCAGTCTGACCCACGGGACCTTCAGGGAAGATCCTAAATGGAAATCGTTTCGGGAAAGCAGCAGCATCGACATGGAGTTCCTGCACCGGGACGAGTTCGAGAAAAAGTACGGCATGAAGCACGCCTATCCGGTAATCATGCGTCAGACCAGCCAGCTCGAAGTCTTCCTCAGCCGTGAGCAACTTGGCCACCTGTCCTCCGTCGACGACCTTATCCTCACCGTCAGGAGCCTTTCCCTGCAGTCGGCTTAGCAGGTCGGCACCGGGGCTTTCAGCGCCCCTGGGGAAGAGGGTTTATGTCGACCAGCGCTTCGTGAAATATCGCTCCGCCGCCGATATCAGAACATTGCTGTGAGGTCAGATCGTTTATGGTCTCGCCGCCGGCGCCCGAGGGCCAGTAGAGGCCCTCGGCAACCAGCAGTCCCGGCTGGGTGTCGTCGCTTACTCGGGCCACCCGGGTGACCGTGCCTCGAAGATTGGCGAGACGGACCGGGGCGCCGTCATTGATCGATCGATCTGCCGCATCGTCGGGGTGGATGAGCACGGTTCCACTCTCCCCGGCATAGCGCTCGCCAAAGGTTGAGTTGAGCAGACGGTCATTGGGCGGGGTAAGCAGACGGAAGGGAAAGCGGGCTTTCAGGTCGGGATTGTCAAACTCTTTGGCAGCTGAAAGGAGCGGATGCCGGCTCAGTTCCGGCAGCTCTGCGTTGACGAAACGGAAGGTGTGGCCGGCGCTGCCAAAGGGGCAGCCGTTGTGAGCAGCGTTTTTCGACAGGACATACTCTCCCGGCCGATATCCACTGTAGGAAAGACCTTCGGGAAGCTCTGCGAGACTGTTGAAATAGCTCTCCAGCCGGTCATTGAAACTCTGCCTGAACGGCTCCTCGGAGTAGCCTAGTTTCTGGGCCAGGGTCTGAAAAAAATCAAAATTGCTGAGCGACTCGCCCAGCGGTTCGATCACCGGTTCAGCGATGCCCAGGTAAAAATGGCCGTAGGCGGTATACAGATCTCTGTTTTCCAGGAAGGTGGTTGCCGGCAGCACCAGATCGGCATAACGTGCGGTGGGGGTCATCACCTGCTCGTGCACCACGGTGAACAGATCTTCCCGGGTCAGGCCTTTTCTGACCATGGATGCATCCGGGGCGACGCAGAGCGGGTTCGAGTTGTAGACCAGTATGGCCTTGACGGGCGGGTCCAGGCTGGTGAGCGCCTCCCCGAGATGGATCATGTTGATGACCCTGGCATCATCCGACCCCAGCGCCTCCATTTTCAGCAGGGAAGTGTCGCCGCCGAAGGCCTTGCTAAAGAGCAGCACGCCCTGGCCCTGCTCCCCGTTGAAAAAACCGCAGGCAGCGGCCAGCGAGCCGATGGCCCGGATCGCCATCGCCCCCCTGCTGTTTCTGGTCAACCCCACGCCGATGCGCACAAAGGTCTTCGGGGTCTCGAAAAACAAACAGGCCAGCCGCTCCATGGTGGCCCGGCCGACATTGCTCTGAGCTTCGAAATCTTCCATGGCGGTGGCCTGCAGGTAGGCTTGCAGTTCGTCGAAGCCGCTGCTGCACCTGCCGATGAATGCGTCATCGAGCCACTCGTTTGCAACCATCAGCTTCAGTATGCCCAGGGCCAGCGCCGCATCGCCTCCGGGCCTGACCCAGATATGCTCGTCGCTGCTGCGGGCGGTATCGTTGCGGTAGGGATCGATGACCAGCAGCCTGGCCCCGCGTTTTCTGGCCCGCACCACGTAGGGCCAGAAGTGCAGATTGGAGACCTTGACGTTCATTCCCCAGATGACGATCAGGTCGGCGTCTGCAGCATGCTCCGGGGGCGTTCCGCCGGCCGCGCCGCAGATGTGTTTCCAGCCCCCGCCGGCGGTGGCCGAACAGATCGTCTGCTCGAGCTTCGAGGCCCC
>JARFQM010000402.1 GCA_029287755.1 Desulfofustis sp.
CCCCCACTTTTCCCCCCCTTCCATGCTCTCGAACAGAAACACGTGTTCGCGGTCCTGATTGATCTTGAAAAACAGGGTGAGCGGAGTATCAAGATCGGCGATCAAAGAAGATGAAAAAGGTACCAGCCGGGCCTTCTCAGCTTTGCTGCAGAACAGTTCGAATTCTTTTTTATCGGCGGGAGCGATCATGGCTGGAGTGGATCAGGTTGTTGGCATAAATTGTAATGGAACAAGGAACATACCATAAATAGGAAATAATTCACCAGAAACACAGAATCAGAAAATGAAAAAAGCCGCTTGATCGTCGGATCAAACGGCTTCTCATTATGGTTCCGGCTTACAAGGGCACCGGCACCCTAAAAAAGAGCAATCAGGCTTCGAGCTGATTTACCCTTTTGGTCAATCGGGAAATCTTCCGCGAGGCATTCTTCTTGTGAATCGTGCCCTTGGATGCGGTTTTGGCGATTACCGGAACGGCAGAGGCTAAGGCGGTTTTCGCCTCGTCGACGTTGCCGCTCTCGATTGCCTCGTTCAAATTCCTGATTGCCGTTTTCATCTTAGAACGGATCGCCCTATTGCGCTGGCGCCTCACCTGGGCCTGACGATTTCTCTTTTCCGCAGATTTATGATTAGCCACGAACAACTTCCTCCTGTCTGTATCGTTAAGTGCGTATTCTGTAATGCACGCAGCAGCAGATCGCTACTGATGATTATTTTTGTAACCGAAGACGAAAATAGATACTCCAGAGTGTATCTGGTGTCAATAAAAATAATATTAAATATCTATTTTTCCAGGCTTAGTAATCACTTTACCTGTTCTCAATAGACGCTTCTCAACATCAAGGTATTGTCATTCGAGCCTGCCAAGATAATTGAAGGTGGGAAGTTTCGGAAGCCGGTCCCGGGCAGTGAGCCTGTCGGCCACCCCTTCCACCTCTCTTTTGCCGATCTTCATTCCGGAAAAATCGACCACCAGATAGTCAATACCCATATCCTGAAGCTCATTTTTAAAGGGTAGAAGCGAATAGGGCTTAACCGGTCTGGTGTAGGACAGACCTCCTCTTTTGGTGGTGACGAACCTCTCTCCATGGGGACTGGAAATCGTCTGATTATAGGGTTGATTATCGGGCGCAGCCCTGGAGATGAAAAGCGGGGGGGTGCCATACACGGTCAAACCCACCTGCGGACGTCTTGAGTGTTCTTTTCGATTGCCCTTTTTCTGCTGCCCCTGGTCGGCGTCGCTGCTCCGATAGCCTGTAAGGCCGCGGGATAGACTTGCCCGATCGGTTTCGATGCTGAATTGAAACCCCGAAAGTCCTAATGAAGCAGCGGATTTCATTGCCCTGCTGTTGAGCAGATTGAGGGTATAATCCCCATAGAGCGTGACTTCGGATTGGGCAAAAAGACTCAACTGACCTAGACCGGTGATTTGAAAAGTACGGAAACCGGATTTGCGCAGCACCTCGATTTTTTTCCTCAAGGCAGAGAACGACTGGTCATGCACCACCTGCGGCAGCGCCCAGATCACCCTGTTCTTTTCCCTGCCGAAATAGCGTTTAAGCTGCCCGGTTTCAGCCATGGTCCGCTTTTCTATGGGGAGCACGAACCTATCAACCTCAAACGGCAGTCTCTGGAAAATCAGCTTGGCCGAATCGAGCCGCACCCACAACTCAGTGGACCTGCGCGGCGCTGCACGGCCCTTACGGGTGGACAGCGCTTTAATGGGTGGGCGTCCCGACAGACCAATCAACTCGCAGATTCTCCTGCTCTTGTCCCTTATCGTTGCCGACTCCCTGGAAGTAGGATTAAGAGGGGCGAGGCTCGGTGGAAGTCCTGTCAACTCCTGTCGTCGTCGATCATGTACGTCAACCCGATAAAGGCTGACGGTGCCACGCGGTATCTCGGGCCCCAGGCCGGAGGGCAGTTGCAGTCTCCAGTCCCCGGTATCGGTGGGTTGGAACTTGCGCAGAGTAAACCCAACCCGTTCGCCGCTGGCCTCATCATGCAGCCGAAAGCGTTCGCCCTTTTGTACTGTCTGCTTCAGATTGATGCGCCCCCAGCAGCCGGAACCGTCGTTCACTATTGTGCTGAACCGGCCGAGGTAGGTGCCTATGTTGCCCGAGTGGTGAGAGCTGATGGCGCCCTGCCCTTTGTCGCCCAGAAAAAAACCTGTCGAGCTTTTTCTTCCCAGAGCACTTCCAATCAGCTCTTTGGCTTCCTGCCTGATTTCTTCGAGCTCTGACGGCGCCGCATCCATGACCATTCGGTAGGCGCGCACCACCTGCTCCACATAATTGACCGAGCGAAGCCTGCCTTCTATTTTCAGTGACGCGACACCGATGCGCTTGAACTCATCGACCAGATCGAGCCCTTCAAGATCGTTCATCGAGAAAAAATAGGCGGATCTGCCTCGTGAGCCCTTTCTTTTAGCCGAAGCGGAGACAACCGAGTATTTCCTCCGGCAGGGCTGTACGCAATTGCCTCTCAAGCCGCTCTTACCCCCATGATAAGAGGAAAAAAGACACCCCCCCGAATAAGAAAAGCACATGGCTCCGTGCACAAATATTTCTACTTCGATGGGACTGTTTCTGACGATTTTTTCAATCTCTGCAATCGTCAGTTCACGGGCCAGGACCACCCTGGAGCAGCCAAGCCGGGCCAGGGTTTTGACGCCGCCGCTGTGGTGGACAAACATCAGGGTCGAGCCATGCAGGGGAAGCGAGGGAAAATGGGTGGTCACCAATTCGATGACCCCGAGATCCTGGACGATAAGCGCAGTGGGCGAGATCGATTCCAATTCCGCCAGGGTAGTTATCAGACGGGGAAGCTCCTCTTCTTTGACCAGACTGTTGAGGGCCACATAAAAGGTGAGCCCCTGTTCCCGGCAGCAGGCCGCCATCGCCCTTATTTCATCGAAGCGAAACTCCCGGGCGGGATTGCGGGCATTGAATCCGGGCGCGCCGACATAGACGCCGTCGGCACCAGCCTGCACTGCGGCTTCAAAATGGTCAACAGAGCCGGCCGGCGCGAGTAATTCCATCTTCCGGAGTGAATTGTAGTTGATTGGCGTGAACCTGGATTTAGCTGCCGACCCTTTCCCAGAAAAAGTCTATACCCCTTTCGTCGACCCGGTTGAGTGCTTCGGGAAAGGCCTCGCATTCAACGGCAAAGACCTTGCCGGCGATATCCTTGATCGAATCGTCGTAATCGAGCTCAACGGTCTTCTGCAGGATAATCGGACCGTTGTCATACAGTTCGTCGGCAAAATGAACGGTGCAGCCGCTGACCATGCAGCCCCGCTCCTTTACGGAACGATGGACGATATCTCCATAAAAGCCGTCGCCGCAGAACATGGGGATGATCGAGGGGTGGATATTGACCACATTTCGTTTCAGGCTCTGGGGCGGGGTGTACAACTTGAGATAGCCGGCCAGGCAGATGATATCGATAGCATAGTCCTTGAGGATATCGTTGGTTGATTCGCTGTCCTTGGCGACGAAGGTCGGGTAGCCATAGTTCCTTGCCTTGTCGATTCCCAAGACACCCTCCACATTGGAAACCACAACCTGGATCCGGCAGTTGAGCGACCCGTCTTCGATACGTTCATGAAAATTGTCCAGCGTCCGTCCGCTGCCAGATAAAAGCACCGCGATGTTCAGCATCGTTACACCCCCTTGAAATAATCATTGGTGGACACATCCACCTTCTCGAGCCATCTGGAAATTGCCGTGTCATAGGACGAGGTCAGCTCGAACACCTTGCGGGCCAGCATAAACCTGGTTTTCAGGGTGGTCGCGCCGGTTGTCCTTATTTCCTGTAAAACCGTGCCATAATCAGCAGGATCGACAACTACGGTCACATCCTGGAAGTTCTTCGCCGCGGCCCTGAGCAGCGTCGGACCGCCGATGTCAATGTTTTCAATCGCATCTTCAAGACTGCAATCGGCAGCGGCGACAGTCTTCTCAAAGGCATAAAGATTGACCGCCACAAGATCGATTGGGGTCAGTCCGTGCGTATCACACTGGCTGATGTGTTCGGGATTGCTGCGCTGGTGGAGTATGCCGCCGTGTACCTTGGGATGGAGCGTTTTGACGCGCCCATCGAGCATTTCCGGAAAGCCGGTGAACTCGGAGACATCGACAACCTCGAGTCCCGCCTCTCTTAAGCGGGCGGCAGTGCCCCCGGTGGAAAGCAGTTCAACCCCAAGCTCGGCCAGTGCAGCGCCAAATTGTTCAATCCCTGATTTGTCGGTAAGGCTGATGAGCGCTCGTTTAATCTTGTTCATCCTGGTCACCCCGGTTAATCTTTTCTTATGAATTTACGAATTTTACGACGGTCTCTCTTGTCCGGCTTTTTCGCTGGTGCGGCTCCGGGCGCCCTGATCAATCTGCGCATCTGCGAATTGGCCTCGCGATTTTTCACGCTGTCATCGGATTCATCATAGAGCTCCCGCGCCTCTTTGGCAGGCCGGCGATACTGGTTCAACCCTCTGACGGTCACCTCGAATATCTGCTCAAGCTTGTTGATCCGCAGTTCATCACCCACTGTCACGATTCTGGAAGGTTTGACCCGCTGTCCGTTGAGGTGGATCTTGCCGCCCTGCACTGCCTGAGTGGCCTGCGATCTGGTTTTAAAAAACCGGGCCGCCCACAACCACTTGTCTATTCTTATTTTTTCTATTGATTCAGTCACCTGTGAAACCTGTTCGAGGGAGATTCAGAGTGGTTCTAGGTATCAAATGACAAAGGTACACCGAAAATTATGTGAATTCATCGAAAAAGGCTATATGGTGTGCACCAGAAAACCGACCGCACAGAGCTTCAGCATACAGATCCCCATGGCCATACAAACCGCCGGTGTAAAAAATATCAAGCTGCCGATACGGGTGATGCAAAAGGACGGCAAAATCCAAAACACCATCGCCGAAATCAGCCTGCAAACCCGCATAGCAACGCCTCTGCAGCCCAACTGCATAGGCTCCATCACGGCAATCATCAACCGTTACATCGACAAAATTGCCGTTTCAGAATTTCAGGATTTGCTCTCCGATGTCCAGCAGTTCTTCAATGCCGAATCCACCCAGATCGATATGAGCTTCCCCTATTTTCTGGAAAAAAAAGCGCCGGTCACCGACACCTCCGGCCTGATGGAGTACCGCTGTACCTTCAGCGGCACCATCGGCGGCAATAACGGCTTTGCACTGACCGTGGCAGTGCCGGTCACCACCCTGTGTCCCTGCTCCAAGGAAATCAGTGAAGCCGGGGCCCACAATCAGCGGGCGGAAATAACCATTACGGTCAGATTCAGCAGGATGATCTGGGTAGAGGACCTGATCGAACTCATCGAGCAATGCGGTTCATGCGAACTCTATTCACTGCTCAAACGGCCCGACGAAAAATATGTCACCGAGACCGCCTTCAACAACCCCATGTTCGTTGAGGACGTGGTCAGGAAAGTTGCCCTGGCGGCCCTTGATCATCCGGACATTACCTGGTTTTCAGCCAGTGTCGAAAGCTTCGAATCCATTCACAAGCACAGCGCCTACGCCTTTGTCGACAGCGGCGACATCCTCGACAAAAACGGCGGCAAGCTTCAATAGACAAGCACTTGAGTTTAGGATTGCCGTCAGCACAGACTCGAACCCGGGTCGGCGATGGATTTAGACAACGGTGCCCCGATCGAAAGCTTGCACAGCACCTCGCGCTATCTGCTCGCAGACTCCATCGATACGATTGCTTCAGCCAGCCGGCCGATGCCCTCGTCAATCACCCGCTCATCGGTACATGAGAAGTTGAGCCGGAAGGTCGACGACCTTGTTGCCCTCGTATAAAACGGTTCTCCGGGAACAAACACCACCTTTCTGGCCACCGCCCTGTCAAACAACTCCAGAGAACTCATCTTCTCCGGCAGTCTCCCCCAGAGGAACATCCCGCCATGGGGTCTGGTGCAGCTGACGTAGTCGGGAAAGTCACGCTCGATTGCCTCGAGCATAGCCCGGCACTGGGAACCGTAGGCGGCGCGGATAGTCTTAAGATGGTTCTCGATCTGGTTATTGGTGAGAAAATCGACAAGCACATACTGGGTAAAGTTGCAGGTATGCAGATCCGCAGCCTGCTTGGCGATGAGAAGCTTCTCACCCAGCTTTTCCGGGGCCGCGACCCAGCCGATGCGAAAGCCGGGAACCACCGTTTTGGAGAAGGATCCGAGCAGGATGGTCTGCTCAGGCGCCAGGTGGTGAAACGATTTAATGGGATCACCATGAAATCTTAGCGCCCCGTAGGGATCGTCTTCCACCAGGAAACAATCGCTCCGGGTGATGATTTCAGCTATCCGGCTCCTGTTTTCATAGCTGTAGGAAATGCCCGAGGGATTCTGAAAATTGGGCACCGTGTACATCAACTTAGGATTATTTTTTATCACCTTATCAAGGGAGCTTACATCCATTCCCTCATCGTGTACCTTAACCGGGAGAAAGCGGGGACGGTAGAGCGACAAGGCCTGGATCGCACCGAGATATCCCGGTTCTTCGATAACCACCGGGTCGCCGTCGTTGATGGTCACCTTGGCAATGAGATCCAAGGCCTGCTGGCTACCGTTGGTGATGAGGATACGCTCGGCCGGGATTTCCAGCCCCTGCTCATCCCTGTACTTTTGCGAAATACACTCACGCAGTTCGAGCAATCCTTCCGAATTGCTGTATTGAAGGCAGTCGGTGTTATGTCGATCGAACACCCTGTTGGTCGATTCCTTGAGCTCATCCAGCGGAAAATACTGCCTGTTCGGCAAGCCGCCGGCAAAGGATATCATGCTTTTGTCGGTGGTGACTTTGAGAATTTCCCGGATGAACGACCGGGGCACGTCCTGAATTCTGTCTGCGAACAGTCCTCTCATCTTGCTTCCCGGCTCTGCATGGTTGATTTCGCTTACCGTTTCTTGCTGGTTTAATCGGTGTAGCGCTTTTTTTCGGCCGCGGCACGCAACACCCTGAATAATTCGCGACTGTGCACCTTGTTTCTGGTCTTCACGTACTGATAGGCGGACCTGCGAATTTCCAGTTCATCAACATCGGAATACTCTTCTACGATCAGATCAACTGCGGCGCTGGGCCAGTCCATTTCCATGGTCACGCCTTGCTGCAGACATTCGTCCCTGCGGTCAAGGGCCTCATTGATTATCGCGTCACGCAGTCGTTCGGCCCGGTGATGGAGCCTGTTTTCGGCGAGCCTTGAGCCCTTCATCCGGGCGAGCCGGTTGAGCAACTCGTCCACTTCTTCCTGCTTGATGAGCTTGGCCACGTATTTAACCTGCCGCTTCAGCGCTCCGCCTTTCAGTGTGCGGCAAAGCCGCACCGCCTCCACAACTTCAGGCCCCAGATGCAGGGTGCCGAGTTCAGTGTCATTTAAGGCGGCAAGCTCTTTTGCAGCTGCTTCGACCTGCTTATGCTGACGCTTCAGCTCTGATTTACTCAACCGCTCCATAATTGCTCGGTCACTTTAACGTATTAACCGTCGGTTCAGGGAGTTGCCAATTCAAGAAGCGAAGGTTCATAATCTCCGGGGGGCTGGAGCCCGAGCAGCACACAGAGGGTGGCGGCAACATTGGCCAACCCCGGCCCTGGTATCTTGGCCATCAGGAACCGGTTGGCTTGATCACAATCTTTTACGATCAGGGGTACCGGGTTCAAGGTATGAGCAACCATGGGCGATCGGATACCGTTCTTCTGGGTCCACATGCAGTCGGCGTTGCCGTGATCGGCGGTGATCAGGCAGATCCCTCCGGCTTTTTCGACTGCCGCGAGCAGCCGCGACAGACACAGATCAACGGTTTCAACAGCGATCCTGATCGCCGGTTCGACGCCGGTATGACCGACCATGTCGCCATTGGCATAGTTCACCCGAATAAAATCATAGCTCCCCGACACAATCGCCTCTGTCACCAGATTGGTGATTTCAGCCGCCTTCATCCAGGGCTTAAGATCGAAGGCAAGTTTATCCGATTCGACCTCCACATATTTTTCCAGGTTGGCATCGATATACCCTGACTTGTTGCCATTCCAGAAATAAGTCACATGGCCGAATTTCTGCGTCTCTGAAATCGCAAACGAGCGGATGCCGGAAGCGCAGAGATACTCTCCCAGGGTGTTATCGATGGCCGGTGGTTCAACCAGATAGTTGGCAGGGATTTTGGCATCGCCGTCATATTCCATCATCCCGGCGTAGAATACCTCGGGATAGCGCCGCCGTTCGAAGTGGGAGAACTCACGGTCCTCAAAGGCCTTGGAAATCTCGATGGCGCGATCCCCCCTGAAATTGAAGAAAACCACGCTGTCCCCGTCAGCAACGGTGCCGACCGGCTCACCACCGTCGGCAATGACGAATGGATCCATATACTGATCTGTCATTGCCGGGTC
>JARFQM010000408.1 GCA_029287755.1 Desulfofustis sp.
GTAAAGGGCGGAACCGGCTGGGCGGTTCAACTAGCGAAAATGTTCAACCGCCCCCTGCACGTATTCGACCAGCCTTCGGAAAAGTGGTTTACCTGGAAGGAAGGCTGGCAGGAAGACTCTCCCCGCATTCAGTATGACACGTTCGTCGGTTCCGGCACCAGATATCTCAACGATGCCGGCAGAACGGCAATCGAAACGCTGTTCGAGGAAAGCTTTTCCTGAGCTGCATAGGCCCCCGGAGACGGTACCCTCATTTCAGGGGCGTCCCTTAAGGCGCAGAGAGCAGAGTCCTTGCGGCCGCCCTTGTTATCTGCGCCTCATCCTGACCGGGATCTCTTAAGAATTGCCTCCCTCAGGCATAGACCTTCTGCTGCCCCATCTGCACACAAACCCTCTGCAGTTCCTCGGTTTCCCGAGCCAGGTAGACCTTCAGCTCCTGCAGGGAATAATTGGTCAGGCGTTTTATTCCACTCAGAGTGCGGGGCTGGACCGTACTGATTTTTTGCGTCGCTTGCAAGGCGGTGGACTCAAGTGCCGCCTGGGGCACAACCTTATCAACTATACCTAACTCCAGGGCGTGGCCGGCCGGAATTTCATCTTCCAGAAGCAGGAGCTGGTTTGCCCTGCTTCGGCCCAGCAGCTTGGTCAGGAAGAAGGCGCCGCCGCCAAGCGGCAAGCCGCCTATTTTCTTGAAAGCATTATAAAATACCGTATTGTCGCTGATAATCCGGTAATCGCAGGCGAAGCCGATATTCATGAAGATGCTCAGGATCGCTCCCTGGCAGATCTGAATGGTGAATTTATTCAGCTCAATCATATTGATGATCGTCTGGTTGATGATATTGCTCAGTTTGTTAATCTCCAGCAATCTCGTGCCGCCAAACAGGCTTGCCTCATCGGTGTGGGAGAGAAAAAAATCCACATACTCGTCGACCCCGGATTCACGGTAGTTTGTTTCAAAAACCACCGCCTTCAAGTCCTCGTTCTTTTTCACCCGCTGGAAGTAGTCTCCCAGAAAATCACGTTTGTCGAAGCTGGTGATGTTGTGAAAAAAGTTGCCGGAAAATCTCAGCCACAGCACCTCCTGGTGGATTTCGGAAACGAAAAAATCCGGGTAGCGTCTGATCAGGCCGGAATCTGACATAACATAATCCTCCAGATTTGAGAGTTGCCATCCACTGAGCGCGAAGCAGATGGGTTCAGGCGTGAAGGCCGACGGCACCAGAGCACCGGCACATTCGTCTATCACTTTATTATATCACCGCAAGCGATGTTTAAAAAATGCGCCGTTGCACAGGTGCTCTTTTTCAGGCCGCCTTTTCCCGAGAGAGGCACACCTGGAGGTGAGAGTGGTAAAATCTAACTGGATGCAGGGGAGCAGAGATCCTCAGATCGATCGAAGCGAATATGCTGCCGGAAAAACTGGCGAAACTCATCACGGCGATGGCTGACGTAGAGGATGGTGCTGATCCGCTTTTCTACCACCAGTTCGAGAAAATCGAGAAGATGGGCCCGGTTGGCGTCATCGAGACCGTGGCTGGGTTCATCGAGGACGAGCATTTTGGGCATCTTGATCAGCGCCCTGGCAATCAGTACGAGTCGCTGCTCACCATAGCCCAGACTGCGAAACGGCTTCGACTGCAGACCGCTCAAGCCGATTACCCCCAGCCAGGACCTGGCACGCTCCCACTGGTGCTCCGCAGGTCTGCAGTACAAACCGATTGAATCGAAAAAGCCTGACACCACAATCTGCAGGGCGTTGCCGGGAATATAATGCTCCCGATGCAAGGCGGGGCTGACGATACCCATCTCCTGCTTGATCTGCCAGATCGACTCGCCGGTTCCGCGGCGTCTGCCGAACAGATAGAGCTCGTTGGTGTAGCAGTCGGGGTGATCGCCGGTTATCAGACCCAGCAGCGTCGATTTGCCAGCGCCGTTGGGACCGCTTATTAAGGTGTGCTGCCCGCGGGTAACACTGAAATCGAAGTTGGAAAATATAACGCGATCGCCATAGCGCGCCTGACCATTTACCAATCTCACCAGATCCTCACCGCCGCCGTCTGCCTCCCTGCTGCCCAGCGTATCCAGGATCTGCCTCCAGTCATCGCCAGCGCTGCTGTCATCGATGCGGGTTCCCATTTCAGCCCTCAGACCGGAACTCACCAGCCTGCCGTTGTCAAACCATGCCAGGTGGGAACACCAGCCAGGAATATCAGAGCGGCTCGAGAGCACAAGCAGAACCATAATGGAGCGCTCGAGGAGCAGTTGCATAATGCGATCGAACTCGACGCAGGAGTCGGCATCGAGCCCATCGTAGGGATTCTCGATCAGCAAATGGGTCGCGCCGTCGGTGACCGCTCTGAGAATAAGCAGTTTACGGCTTTCCCCGGAACTTAGCTGCCGATACCCGCTGTTCAGCACATGCCCTAATTTAAACTGCTCGATCAGAGTCTTATTCTCCTCGAGGTGGGTGAGAAATTCCCTGGCCGGCGTACCTGGATCGATGCGATCCAGAAAATCGGATTGATCGTTGCGAACTTCCTGCTCGAACAGTTCCTGCTGGTCTTTGAAACTGACAACCGCAAGATCCGCCGGCACAATCAGTTTTCTGTAGGACAGCGAGGGGCTATTAGGGCAGCGGAAAAAGTCCACAAACCGATTGAGACCGGAGCGATTGTCGCCGAACACGCACCAGGTTTCATCCCTGCGGGCCGCAAAGCGGCTCACCTGAAGGTTTCCGTCATCAACCCCTTCCATGTCGAGCCAGAGACTGCCTTCAACGCTGTGCTTTAGTTGTCCGTTCATGAGCCTGCTTTACCATGAGTCGCCGTCAAACTCAAGAAGCCACCCTGCCCTGGGTAATCACGCCCCCTGAGAGCTGCCCCACGCGCCAGGGTGCTCACCTGCCAAGATTTACCAGATGCGGCCGCAGGTCCATTGCCGTGGCTCGAATTGAGTTGACGTTGACTGCGTTTCCGAGTTAATTATTGATATTTTGTGTCGGCTATACACGGAAGTAAATTTCTCACCCCCGGACAGGCCGGCGATGCTCTCCAGGGACCTCGGAAGCTCCACCAGTCTGCCGGTTATTCATAATGTCAAAGGTAATGATATGAAAGCTTTAATCGCCCTGGAAGACGGCACTATCTTCGCGGGACGCTCCTTCACCGGCCCCGGGGAGGCGGTTGGTGAGATCGTTTTCAATACCTCTATGAGCGGCTACCAGGAGGTGCTTACCGACCCCTCCTATACCGGTCAGATCATCACCATGACCTATCCGCTGATCGGCAATTACGGAATAAATCCCGAAGATATGGAATCACTGGCCATTCACCCGAAGGCCTTCCTGGTCAAGGAATATCAGCGCCAACCGTCAAATTTCAGATCAACCCGGCCGCTGGCCGATTTTCTGAGAGAATTCAAGGTACTGGGCGTTGAAGGATTTGACACCCGGGCGCTGGTGCGGCACATCCGTACCGCCGGTGCCATGAAGGGAGTGGTTTCCACCGAGGATCTCGACCCTGAATCCCTGGTGGAACGCGCCAGTCAGTGGCACGGTCTTGTCGGCCAGGACATGGTGAAACTGGTGAGCTGCACTGAACCCTATACCTGGGGCCACGACAAGCCGCAGCCCGGCACCGCCTTTATTCCTCCAGTCGCGCCTCCGGAGCTGAAAATCGTGGCCTTTGATTTCGGCATTAAATTCAACCAGATCAGGATTCTCGAAGCACGCGGCTGCCGGGTGCAGGTTGTCCCGGCCACCACCAGTGCCCAGACGGTGCTGGATATGGAGCCGGATGGGATATTTCTCTCCAACGGTCCCGGTGATCCCGAGGGAGTCGAAGGGGTCGTCGATACCGTGCGGGAATTGCTGGGCCGCAAACCAATCTTCGGTATCTGCCTCGGTCATCAGGTCCTGGGCCTGGCCTACGGCGGTTCTACCTACAAGTTGAAATTCGGCCACCGGGGCGGTAATCAGCCGGTAAAAGACCTGCAGACCGGTCGGGTGGAGATCACCTCCCAGAACCACGGTTTTTGCGTGGACATGAGCACCCTGGACCCGGACCAGGTGGAGTTGACCCACATAAACCTCAATGACGGTAGTTGCGAGGGAATGAGACACCGGGTTCACCCGGCCTTTTCCGTGCAGTATCATCCGGAACACGCGCCGGGACCGCACGATGCCGAATATCTGTTCGACCGCTTCATCGAACTGATCAAATCATCCTGACCGAGACATAACCTACCAGACCAACACTCAGGCAATCACCAGCGATCACTTCCCCATGCCCAAACGAACCGACATACACAAAATCCTCATCATTGGCTCGGGTCCAATCATCATCAGTCAGGCCTGCGAGTTCGACTATTCAGGAGCCCAGGCGGTCAAAGCCCTCAAGGAAGAAGGCTACGAGGTCGTATTGATCAACTCTAACCCGGCCACCATCATGACCGATCCCGGGCTGGCAGACGCCACCTACATCGAACCGATTACCCCGGAAATGGTGGTCAAGGTCATCGAGCAGGAGCGGCCCGATGCGCTGCTTCCCACCCTTGGCGGACAGACCGCGCTGAACACCGCCATCAAGGTGGCCGAAACCGGTGCACTGGAACGCTACAACGTGGAGATGCTGGCGGCCA
>JARFQM010000453.1 GCA_029287755.1 Desulfofustis sp.
AAATGCACAGCGGGAAATCATTATCTGCAATGCATACTTTATCCCGTCCGCAGAATTCATCGACGCGGTCAGAGGTGCGGTCAGCCGCGGTGTCCATGTGATCATTCTGTCGAACAGCCCCGAGACGAACGATCTACCAGAGATAACTATGGTCGGACGGAGTTATTACAAGGACATTCTGGCGATCAATCAGGAGGAGGCTGCCCAAACCAGCGGCGGCAATGTCCAGATCTGGGAATGGTATGGCTGGCGTTATGACGAAGAACGGCAGACCGAAGGGACCATCCATGCCAAATACGCCGTCTTCGATCGTCACTACTCGCTCGTCGGTTCGTATAACCTGGACCCGAGAAGCGAGCATCTCAACAGCGAGACGGCTGTCGTGATTGAAAGTAAGGAACTGTCGACTGATCTGGCAAAAATATTCTATGAAAACGATTTGGCTTTTAGCCGAAAAGTCTCTGCGCAAGCAGCAGAAGAATTTAATGAACCGACTGATGCACTGTATAAGCTCAGAAAAGATTTTGGCAGTTTGTTCGAGCCGATGCTTTGACATGCAATCCGAACATGGCAGGCCGTATCAACCAATCATCAGTTTTTTTGTCTGCCTGGCCGCTTTTCTCCTGTTAACACCTTGCGCATCCGGCGCCGAGGACGAATCGGTCATCCTTCTGCATGGCTACGGCAGAACAACTTTTTCCATGCGCCCCCTGAAAGATCGTCTGGAAGAGGCTGGCTTCGTCGTCCATAACATCGGCTATCCTTCGATGCGCCGTTCCCCTGCGGAGCTGGTCGAGCTGCTGGACGATCGGCTCCAGTCCTGTTGCAGCACCTCGCCGCACATCCATTTCGTCACCCATTCACTCGGGGGAATCCTGGTCCGGGCCTACCTGGCCGAGAACCATTTGGACAACATCGGGCGGGTGGTGATGCTCGCGCCGCCCAACCGGGGCAGCGAGATCGCAGATATTGCCAACGGCTCGACCCTTCTGCACGCCATTCTCGGCCCAACGGTCATTCAGCTGGGCACCGGCGAAGATAGCCTGCCGAACCGTCTGCCGCCTCCCTGGTACGAGCTGGGGGTGATTGCCGGGATTGATGACATCAACCCGATTGGCAGTTTCTTCGTCCCCGAACCGAGTGATGGCACGGTCTCCGTGGCGAGTACCCGCCTTGCAGGGATGACTGATTTCGTGACCGTGCGTAAATCCCATACGTTTATCATGCGTTCCACTGATGTCGCTGACTATATCATACGATTTTTACGCACCGGTCGCTTTGCGGCTTCAGATGTACCTCCATCATCCCCCTGATCGGATTCTATTCCCTCACAATCTCAACCTACGGCAAACACTTAATTTGTTCATTTAAGGGTTTAATTCCTGTGGTGACGTCGACAAGGTTGTTGGTTGTCTGGAATGATCGAAGCTGCGACTTGAGGTCTTGTGGTTCTATATATCTTTCGCACGATGTTATATAGGCAGAAATCAAATGTTTTGGCTAATTCCCAGAGGTACTGACTGCAATGTAGGAATCTGGATACCGGCTTTAATCCCTCTTGGCAGTCGCGACAAATAACAAATGGCCACATAGTGGCTAAAGATTCCCTTTTGAAAGAGTGAAGTAGAAAGTGGCTCCTTTACCTCGGGCGGCCTCTGCCCAAATCCGGCCACCATGTCTACGTATGATCCGCTCTACCGTAGTGAGACCAACCCCGTATCCTTTAAATTCCTCGGCACTGGGGAGGCGTTGGAAAGGTTTGAAGAGCTTCTCTGCTAGCGCCATGTCGAAGCCGATACCATTGTCCCTGACAAAATAGGTTGTTTCCCCACCGTTGTCGGCCACGCCAAATTCAATAAAAGCTTCTTTTCGGTTGGCCGAGTATTTCCAGGCGTTACCAATGAGATTTTCCATAACCACCTTTAGAAGCTTCTCGTCTCCATTGGTGTGGGCCTCATGGGCGATTTTAAATTTGACCTGACGTACAGGTTCAGCCACTGTCAGATCTGAGGCGACATCTTTTGCGAGGCCCGCAAGATCGACAGGCACCAAATTTAAATCTTCGGGCGAAGCACACGATAGGTTAAGCAGTGCATCGATTGTCTCGCTCATTCCAAAAACTTCATCAGAGATTTCCTTAAGATAATTCCGGCAATCCGAGTTCAAGCGCGCATCACATAAATCCTCAATAATTTGGCAATAGCAATTGATGACCGTGAGTGGCTTGCGCAGATCGTGAGAGACTGAATAACTAAACGCTTTCAGCTCTCTGTTGGCGCTTTCCAAATCGAGGGCGCGTGCTTCCAGGTCAACGTTTAGTCTTTCGATCTCTTTCTTAGCACGCAGCCGCTCCGTCACATCGACCATGACAGCCAAAGAACGAATGGGCTCTCCGTGTTGGTTGGTTTCGAGTGTGGCAGAGAGAAGGATATCCATTATCTCACCGTCCTTCTTTACTAACTGATACGGGATCTCCTTTGCAAAGCCGGTGCGGAAGAACCTTGGTATAGCGATCGCCTCGGCATAGCGTTGGGATTCCTCCGTGAAGAAATCCGTGATCTTTTTGCCAAGAACCTCGCTTCTTTTATAACCGAGAGTCTCAGTCCAGTAATTGCTGACACTTACGAGTCGTCCGTTCTGATCGATTGAATGAAGCATGGCCGGTGTTTCTCTGTAAAGTCGACGAAAGCGCTCCTCGCTCTGACGTAGTTTATCCACAGCAAGCTTACGTTCAGTAATGTCGGTCAAAGAGCCAACGATAGCCACAGTCTTTCCATTCTCAACGATCGGAGTTTCGTTAACCTCTACCCAGATTTTTCTCCCCTTACGACCAATGCATTCAACTTCGTAAGAGGGCTGGCGCTCGCCAGTGTCAATGGCCCTTTGGGTCATTTCAACAGCGGACTGATTGATTGGATGGTCGGTGATAAAATCAGTCCAGTGGACAAGCGCTTCTTCAGGTTCGCAATCGAAATACTGCTGAGATTGAGGACTCACATAGGTCAGAACATGGTCAGGAGTATGCATGTAGAAGAGGTTTGTACTATTTTCGACGATGTTGCGCAGTATTGCTTCCGCTTTACTGTCACCGTCGAAAATCTTTCTGTGTTTTTCGTTCAAGCGTGTCATTAGTGAAATCGTTCACATAAGAAGGACTTCATTCAAACCGAAATTATTATCCAAGTGAATTGTTATTATAGTAAACCAAAATCAAAGATTATGATTTTAAATATTCGGTGGGTGGCATTTCTTCTAAATATTGAGTTATAAGAACGCAGGAGACTTTGGATAATCAAGATCAAGAATCTTCCCACAAGTCCCACTCCTGATTTTCTGGAATGTAAATTTGTAAGTGAGTAGGTCAATCTTGG
>JARFQM010000067.1 GCA_029287755.1 Desulfofustis sp.
GTGAGGCCGACATTCCCAAGCTGGTCGAGGGCACCCTGCCGCAACACCGGGTCACCAAATTATCGCCGCGGCCGGCGGGTGAAAAAGAGCTGGCGGCCCTGTTCAGGGACGCCATGCAATACTGGTAAACATAGCACCGGAACAAGTGGTTGATCAGTCGGACCTATTCCTAGTCGTCATAGGTGAATCTATGAGAAAAACAGAATTTTAATACAATATCGAGATGTTAAAGCCTTTTCCATATAACAAAATCAGTTGAGAAGATCGCCTGAGCTGTTCAGACCGAAATCTTTGATACATATTCACGTCTTACCGAACTCCGGCGTGAGAATCATACTCCCAACAGCGGTCATCATGAAACCACCAAGACAGACGAAGCCAAGCCAGCCAAGTCCTGCATCGCCGAAAATACCGAGAACTGCGGGAACGATACCGGCCCCGACGCTGATTCCCACCGTAATAATCAGCCCATAGGTGATATTCTGGTAGCTGCTCTCGCCAATTTCCGCCACTGCTGACAATAGCGGTGGAATCATTGCGGCAACCAGGGCCGGCTGGGCGATGATGACGATATCGAGCAATGTGCCTTGCAGAAAACCGATCATCGCTGTGCAGACGCAGGTAAAAATGAGGGCCCAGTTGATAGTATTTCTTTTCCCTATCAGGTTCACCAGAACGCCGGCAAAAAGCAGAAACAGGATACTGGCAAGGCGTGAAGCGACCAGCAGCGAATTCACCTCCTGTATGGAATGGGTCGACTGATCAACGAGATAGGCTGGAAGAATGGCATAGACTCCATGCAGCCCTGCCGCCGCGGCCGAAAGAACGATCATACCGACATAGGTACCGCGCATTTTCAAAATGATGCCGATGGTGCTGAAATTCGGGGCGGCACCAACCCCACTGTCAGTGGCTCCCCAGCGCCAGAACGCCAGAGTGGCAATTCCGCAGATGGCGGACATAACCAGAAGAACTCCCCGCCAGCCGATAAAAGGCTGGGCCGCAAGGACCATCAGGGGTGACAACAGGAGGGCAAAATTGGGACTTATTTCATGGAAGGCAAACGCAATTGTCCTCTTTGGGGGACTGATTTTCCTATTGACCATGGCGATGCCTGACGGCGGGTAGAGCCCTGCACCGGCCCCGATGAAAATCATCCCCACAGCTATCAATGCGACTCCGGGGGCAAGTGCCGAAATCAACAGACCAATGGCAATCAAGGCCAATGATACAACAATGGTCAAGCCATGGCCGATCCGGGCCGTTAGAAACCCGGCGAGCAGAATCGCCACCGCATAGCTGACACTGATGTACAAGAACAGCGCTCCGGCAGCGGCAAGACTCAATCCCAGATCGCTCTGCAGTGAAGGCATGATCGGCGAGAAGATTGCCCGGGCAGCCATTGAGAAAAAGACGGCGACCATGAGCATGCTCAACATCAGAATCGAACCGTTCCCCTTTCTGCTCTTATTGGCTGCTGTCTTCTTCATTGATGTCGACACATACACAATTCGGTGGTGAGGAAAAACCCGCTTGACTTAGAATAAAACTTCCATAATTATAGAATAGGTAATACGTATTACAACAGACATATGCTGTCAACGACTTTCACTTCACTCTCCCAGCGGAAGACGCCATGAAACTCAAAGGAAAGCGGGCCCTGATCACCGGCGGTGCCCAGGGAATAGGCCAGGCAATCGCTCAGACCTTCTGCCGTGCAGGAGCTACCGTCTATATTGCAGATATAAATAAGGAAACCGGCACTGCGGCGGCGGCCGCGCTGAATCAAGAGCGGGACAACAGCGTTCATTTCACTCTGCTTGATGTGAGCGATGACAATGGCTGGCAGCGAGTCTGCAGCCAGATCGTGGCCGCTGCAGGAGGGCTTGATATCCTGGTAAACAACGCCGGCATCAATATCCGCAAGCCCATCGAGGAGATGAGTCCCGACGAACTGGACATGATGTACCAGGTTAATATCAAGGGGCCTTTCCTGGGGATAAAACACGTGCTGCCGATCATGAAAAGCGCAGGCGGCGGTTCGATTATAAACATGAGTTCGGTCTGCGGCCTTATCGGTCATAAATACACACCGGAGGCGTATACCACCGCCAAGGGCGCGATCACCACGCTGACCAAGGCGATTGCCTCGAGATACGGCGAGTTCAATATACGGTGCAATTCCATCAATCCCAGCACTGCCAATACGGCAATGGTGCAGAACATGCTGAAAGATCCGGTATGGCGGGAGCAGCGACTCGGCGAAGTACCGCTGGGCAGGATGGCAGGTCTGCAGGACATCGCCGAAGCTGCCCTCTTCCTGGCTTCTGACGAAGCCGGCTTTATCAACGGTGTGACTCTGCCTGTGGACGGGGGAGTGACCGCTTATTGATTTAACAACGGAGCCTTTTGCAAAACTAAGATTTTCGTTCAAAATCAAGGCATGCGAGAAATTTTACCACAGGCATATGATTGATATTCCGAGGATAAAATTTCGAGCATAACGCAGAGTTTGGTCGAAAAGATCGTTTTGCAAATGGCTCAACGATCATCCCGGCCGTCATTCACCGTGGAGGTGAGCGCGTGAGCCCTGCTCCAATCAAAACCATCAAGAGCGAGAAGATTCACGACCAGGTGTATGAGCAGCTAAAGGCACTCCTGCTCGATGGTCACTGGCAGCCAGGGGAGCAAATCCCCTCGGAGGCCGAGTTGTGCCGGCTGACCGGCGTCAGCCGGGTCTCGGTGAGGACCGCCCTGAAATCGCTGATTGCCCAGGGATTTCTGGTGTCCAGGCAAGGCGAAGGCACCTTCGTTATCGATGTATCGGTGGATATGAACATGGACCTGCTGGTGCCGATTATCGGCCTCGACAAGAAATCCATAATCGAGGTGCTCGAATTCAGAAAAATCCTCGAAGTAGGCCTTATCCCCCTTCTCTTCGACAACCTGTCCGACGAAGATCTGGTCTACCTCGAAGGCAACGTCGAAGATCTGGAGAAGACACCTGAAGAGCAGATCGAAGAGATCACCGAACTTGACCTCGCCTTCCACAGAAAGCTCTGCCTGATATCGGGAAACTCGCTGATTATCAGGGTTAACCAGATACTCAGCGACCTGTTTAGAAAATCGATGCAGGATGTGGTCATTGCACTCGGCAACCAGACCGGCAGGGTTTACCACCGCAGAATATTCGAAGCAATGCGCCGCGGCGATCGAAACTACACCGCCGCCATTCTTCAGGAACACATTGAAAATACCATAGACAGTATCAAACAGGCCACGCTGCGGCAGGAATCGGGCTGAGTCGCCTGCTATCCGGACCGCACCACCAGTAGAGGAAAGATCAATGAGCACCTCGAAAAAAATTGAAGAGCTGATATCCTACTCCAGAATTCTTTACGATCGTAAACTGCTCCATGCCACCGGCGGCAATACCAGCGTCAGGGACGGAAATGATGTCTGGATCAGTCAGACCGGAGCCGAACTCGGTTCACTGACTGAAGAGCAGGTGGTCAGGGTAGATCTGCACGGCACCATTGTCGAAGGTCAAGCCCCTTCCAAAGAGATGGGCATGCATCTGGCCATGTACAGGGCCCGACCGGACGCCGGCGCGGTGATCCACGCCCATCCGACCCATGCGATTACCCTGTCGACCCTTATCAAAGAGGCGTCGAACGACGCGATACGACCCTATACAGCCGCTTTTTACGTGCGTGCCGGGCGGGTGCCGTTGATCCCCTATCATGGCTCCGGCGCTGATTCGCTGCATGCGGCCGTTGAAGAGCTGGCCGCCGATTATCATGCCCTGCTGCTCAGGCAGCACGGCCTGATCGTTGCCGGCTCCAGCATGGCTCAGACCCTTGGTATGGTTGAAGAGATAGAGCAGTGCTGCCAGATCAGTGTGGCCTCCGGCATGAAAGGGGAGTGGCTGACTGAAGACCAATGCCGGGAAATCGATCAGGCCCTGGGCCGAACCTGGAAAGCTTGACACCCGTACAATATCAGCAAAGGGGGCTGCTATGAATCCGCTTTTGTTCGCCTTTTACGGCGATGATTTCACCGGTTCTGCCGATGCCATGGAGGCCTTGACGATAAACGGCGTTAAAACCGCACTGTTTCTCGGCCACCCGACCCAGGAACGGCTCCAGGAAAAGCTTGGGGAATTGGATGCGGTTGGCATTTCAGGGGTCAGCAGAACCATGACTCCGGAACAGATGGATGCAGAATTGCCCCCCCAGCTTGCCCTGCTCGACAGCCTCGGGGCCCCGCTGCTCCACTACAAGGTGTGCGCCACCTTCGACTCTTCGCCGACCATCGGCAGCATAGGTCACGCCGCCGACATCGCCTTTGAGGTATTAAAACCCGATTACGGGGTGATCGTCCAGGGTATACCGCTGCTTGGTCGATACATTGCTTTCGGCAATCATTTCACCATCTACGGTGACGACCGCTATCGACTCGACCGGCATCCGGTTATGAGTAAGCACCCAATCACGCCGATGGGCGAAGGAGACCTGCGCCTTCACCTGGTAATGCAGTCAGCCAAGCGGGTGAAACTGATCGACCTGGTGCATCTGACAGAATCAGATCAGGCCCTTTCTGAACGTTTCGACCGCTACATTGGCGAGGATAACGATATCATCCTGTTCGATACCCTCAACGACGATCACCTGATGAGAATCGGGGCACTTCTGCACCAGAAATCGCAGACAGCCAAAATTTTCGGCATTGGTTCCTCCGGCTTTGAATATGCGCTGGCCAGGTACTGGCGCCAGGAAGGCATCGTTACTGAACCGAAACCGTTCGGCCCGGCCGGCGCGGTGGAGCAATTGATTGTCATGTCGGGCAGTGCCGCCGCCAACACGGCTGAGCAGATAAACTATACGGTATCTCAAGGGTTTGCCGGAATTCCGCTGAACACCGATCGACTGGTTGATAAAAACTGCGCGGCAGAGGAGCGCAACCGGGTTATCAGGGCGGCGCTCGAGGCCATGGCAGAAGGGAAAAGCACGGTGATCTCCGCGACCATTGGACCGGATGACCCGATTATAGAAAAGACCAGGGACAGCATCAGAAGGCAGGGAATCGATCAGAGTGAAACCGGCAAAATCATCGCCACCCAGCAGGGGATGATTCTCAGGGAACTGGTGAGGGAAACGGGCCTCGGCCGGGTCTGTGTGGCCGGTGGCGATACCTGCAGCTACAGTCTGCGCCAACTCGATATACATTCACTGGAACTGCTGATGCCGATCGTTCCAGCCGCGCCGCTGTGCACCACCTCATCGGCTGACCAACTGTTCGACGGCCTCCAGGTCGCTTCCAAGGGAGGACAGATCGGCGCGCCAGACTATTTCCTGCAGGTACTGGAAGGCCGAGTTTAGCAGGGGTGCGTTTACTATTAGAAAGAGGGAGAACAGCAGATGAAAGCGCTTGTCCTGGAAGAATACAACAAACTGGTGTACAGGGATATGCCCGACCCTCAGATCAACGACAACGAGGTCCTGATCGAGGTCAAGGCCTGCGGCATTTGCGGCAGCGACGTACACGGCATGGACGGCAGCAGCGGGCGCCGGCACCCTCCCCTGATTATGGGCCATGAAGCCTCCGGAGTAATCGTCGACAGAGGCTCTGCGGTGCGTGACTTTGAGCCAGGAGCGCGCGTCACCTTCGATTCGACCATCTACTGCGGCAGCTGTTATTACTGCAGAAAAGGGCTCATCAATCTATGCGACAACCGCCGGGTACTCGGCGTCTCTCCACCCGAGTACCGCCAGCATGGTGCCTTCGCCCAGTTCGTTGCCGTTCCCGAGCATATACTCTACCGGCTGCCCGACAATCTGTCCTTCGTGCAGGCAGCGATGGTGGAACCGGTGTCGATCGCTTTCCATGCGGTCGCCCTGACCCCTATTTCGCTGGGGGACAGCGCCGTGGTCATCGGCTCCGGCATGGTTGGCATCTTTGTCATTCAAGCCCTCCGGGCGGCCGGTTGTGGCCAGGTCATCGCCGTCGATTTGGAGCAGAGCAAGGTGGATCTGGCTGTGGAGCTGGGTGCCGATATTGGCTTGCGGGCCGACAAGGTCGAGGTGGCCGAAGAAGTTCAGAGGCTGACCGACGGCAAAGGCGCCAACATAGCCGTCGAGGTGGTCGGCAATACGGCCGCAGTCAACGCCGCCATTGGTTCACTGCGTAAAGGAGGGGCTCTGACCATCGTCGGCAACCTGGCGGCCACCGTCGACTTCCCGCTGCAGGAGGTGGTAACCAGGCAGATCAGCGTGGCCGGGTCCTGCTCGTCCTGCGGCGAGTATCCCGCCTGCCTGGACATGATTGCCAAAGGAATCATCAACGTCGACGCCCTGATCAGCAAAGTTGCCCCTTTGGCCGAAGGGGCAGAATGGTTCAAAAGACTCTACAACCAGGAAGAGGGGCTGATGAAAGTTATCTTGACCCCGTAGATTCACTTCTGCAAACGGAAAATGAGCCTCGACCTATTGGATCTGCCTATTTGTCCGGCCAGACACTGCTGGTCGACGGGGGCATCAGTACCGGAGCCGCCAGGGCGACAGTCTAACCAGAATACCTGAGCCCAGAAGAGGTAAGAAAATGGACGCAGTCAAATCACTGCTGGAAAATATCGATATCCCGCCGATGTACCGGGTGCGCCAGGAGTTTTACGTCAACCCGCTGGAGGACATCGAAAAATCGTGCCTTGAACAGATCGGTGCGCTCTCCCGTCTGGCGACGCTGAAGAGGGGGGCCCGCATAGCCGTGGCAGTCGGCAGCCGGGGTATCGCCAACCTATCCAGGATAACAGCCGCGGTGGTCAAGGCGCTCCAGGCCCAAGGTTTCGAGCCTTTTATCGTCTCCGGCATGGCCAGTCACGGCAAAGCAACGGCTGAAGGCCAGGCCGAATTGCTTGCCGAACTCGGCGTCACCGAGGCAGCTGCAGGCTGCCCGGTTCGGGCAAGTGTCGAGGTTGTGGAAATCGGTACCATCGACAGCGGAATGCCGGTCTATATGGACCGCATCGCTTCAGAGGCAGACGGCATCGTGGTGATCAACAGAATAAAGACCCATACCGCCTTCCATGCCGAGTACGAAAGCGGCCTGGTAAAGATGCTGGCCATCGGTCTGGGCAACGATATAGGGGCCAAATCATGCCACCAGCTCGGTTTTGGCAAAATGGCCGAGAATATCGTTGCCATGACCAGAATGAAGCTCGACAAAATGCCGGTGCTTTTTGGTGTGGCCGTGGTCGAGGACGGTGCTGAAAATGTCTCCATCATCGAAGTCATTGACGCCGGCAAGATCATGGAGCGGGAGCCTGAACTGCTGAAAATCTCGAAATCATACATGCCTTCCATCGGCATCGACCAGATCGATGTCCTGGTCGTCGATAGAATGGGCAAGGAAATCTCCGGTGACGGGATGGACCCCAACATCACCGGACGCTATGCCACTCCCTATGCCAGTGGCGGACCGCAGGTCTCAAAACTGGCCATTCTGGGGGTTACCGAAAAATCCCATGGCAACGTCATTGGCGTGGGACAGGCGGATATCTGTACACAAAAACTGTTCGAGGGGGCCGATTTGGAAACGACCTACGTCAACTCGCTGATCGCCACAGTCACCTCGGTGGCCCGTCTGCCGATGATCCTGCCCACCGATTATGACGCCATCAGAGCAGCCATTCTGACCTGCAACATCGGTGATTTTTCCAGGGTTCGACTGGTACGCATCAGAGACACCCTGCACCTTGGTGAACTGCTTGTCTCAGAAGCATTGGTCGATGAGGTGTCTGGCAAAGCAAATGTGATCTCGGTCAATGGTCCTGTGGAAATGAAGTTTACCGACGGTGCCGCGCTGCCGGTATTCTGATTGAATCGATAAGGACGGACCGTTATAGTTGAGCCTTTGGCAAAACTAAGATTTTCGTTCAAAATCAAACCATGCGAGAAATTTTACCACAGGCATATGATTGATATTGAGAGGATAAAATTTTGAGCATAACGCAGAGTGTGGGCGAAAAGATCGATTTGCACATGGCTCAGTTGTCAGAAGATTAAATAGAGAGCAAAGATCAGAGAGGTTGACCATGACCACAATAACCCGTAAAGGCGCGGAGATTGAAATCAGTGGAAATTTACCGCCGGTGGGCTCAAACGCCCCTTCCTTCACCCTGGTGGCGGCCGATTTAGCAGATGTCAGCCTGAGTGACTTTGGTGGCAAGAAGGTAATACTCAACATCTTTCCGTCCATCGACACACCGACCTGCGCCAGATCGGTGCGTGCCTTCAACGAGCGGGCGGCGGCCATGGATAACGCCGTGGTCCTCTGCATCTCGCCCGACCTGCCCTTCGCCCACCAGCGCTTCTGTGAAGTGGAAAACATCGACAACGTCGTCGCCCTGTCTACTTTCAGGGCACCTGAATTCGGCCTGGCCTACGGGGTGACCATGACCTCCACCCAGCGCCGGGGGTTGCTGGCTCGAGCTGTGGTGGTAATCGATGAACAAGGTGGAATCGTCCACACCGAACTCGTCCCAGAACTCACCCAGGAGCCCGACTATGAGGCAGCGCTCCAGGCTATCTGATGCTCAAGAAATTTACCATCAGCCTGCCGCTCGACATTGACAGTAGCTTCGAGCTGGTGCGGAAAAGCGGCGACGAGATTGTCAGTTGGGGGGCCAACAACGTCAGCCCCGAAGACCACTATCTGGAATGGAAGCAGAGCTTCTGGTCCCTTAGCGGTACGACCCTGATATCGGTGACGCTGGAAGCAAGCGGAGAAAAGGAAACGACGGTGACGGTTATGATTCACAAGCCGCTCCAGGTGTTCGACCCGGTAGGCATCTGTTACCGGGTATTTAGAAAACTGGAGAAATCCATCGACAAGAATCTGGCCGCCCTCGAGGGGGAAGGATAATACGATCTACCTGTAATAGAAAGATTTTATCTTTCGAGTTCTTCTCTTCCACTCCGAGCAGGTGGGCACCGATTCACTGTAATCTTAGGTAAGGCCGCCCCACAGGCCGGAAAAAGGCAGCGAACCGGGCCTGCAATTACCAGATATTGAGCAGGATAAGAATGTTAACCAGCAGGAAGGTAGTAAATGCCGAGGCAAAGCCAAGCACCAGCAGCGTAGTCACCAGGCCGGTGAAACCAAAGCCGATGGCCATGACGGGATTGTCAAACTGATCGGGCAGTTCCGACAGCTTATTCCCGTAAGTTGTCGAAATAAACCCAAAGGTCGACAAGATGATGATGCGTATGTTGACAAAAACAGTAAAACCCATTGAGTCACCACCTCAATTAATTAATTCCTTTCCTACTACAATAATACACTTGACCGGCGGAATTTTGCAAGATACGCCATTTTCTGTGCATATCTGGCCTGGCCACACGATGGTCTTGTACGAGACAGCCGCCCAGTAATGGCCAAAGATCGATTATTTACCATATACCCACCGAGATAGAAAGTACTTTTTTATCCATCACCCCCGGCACCACGGAGCTGGCCAAGTATCTCTCGCCCCAGGTCTACAACTCGATTTTTACCGGTAGAAGAGAGGTCAAGCTGGCCAGCAGGCGCAAACGGCTGACGGTTTTTTTCTCCGATCTTATCGATTTCACCGGAACCACCGAACGGCTGGAGTCAGAAGACCTGACCCGGCTGCTCAACCATTACTTGACCGAGATGTCGGAGATCGCTCTCACTCACGGGGCCACCCTTGATAAATACGTAGGCGATGCCATGGTCATTTTTTTCGGCGACCCCGACTCTCTCGGGGTCAGGGAGGACACCCTGGCCTGCGTGAGCATGGCCATCGAAATGCGCGAGCGGATGCAGACGCTTGAAAGGATGTGGATGGAAGCAGGCCTGGAAAAACCGCTGAAATGCCGTATGGGAATCAACACCGGTATCTGCACGATCGGAAATTTCGGCAGCGAGGACCGGATGGACTACACCATCATCGGCAGCGGGGTCAACCTAGCCGCCCGGCTCGAGAAAGCCTGTCCGCCGAGCGAGATCCTTATCAGCTACAAGACATACTCCCATATCAAGAACACGATTTCCTGCCAGCCTGAAGGAAAGATCCAGGCCAAGGGATTTACCGACCCTGTTTCCACTTACCGGGTGGTCGACTTTATTGAAAACCTGGAAGACGGCAGGCGCCCCATTCGGGCCAGTTCAAAGCACATGAAGCTCGAGCTCGAAATCGAGCAGATGAGCGCAGAGGAGCGGAAAGACGCGGCCAGAACCCTCAGAGAAACAGCTGCTCACCTGGAGAATTCCAACCCCGAGAAGCCGCCACCAGAGTAGTGCGGCGCGACAGGAGCGACTCTCCCCAAGTCGCTATTCCTGAGCTTTCTTTTCCTGCTGCTGCTGTTCCTCCGCCTGAAGGGCAATGGCCGCGGCAGCCCCGGCTTCAAGTGCCTTCTGGCGGGCCTTCTCGTTCTGCCTGTCGATCCTGTCCTCCTCGGGGAAATCGACAATGACCTTGCGGTGGGCGTAGTAAATGCCCTTGGCATTGAGGGCTTCGGTAATCCGTCGGAAGGCCTCGCGCTTGATCACAAACTGCTTGCCCGGCTTGGCGGTGAACTTGACTCGTATTACCATTACCGAGTTGGTGATCTCGTTCACACCCTGGGATTTAACCGGCAGAATGAAATCGTCCCCGAGTTCTTCATCCTCGAGCATGGCGATTCCCACCTTCTTAATGACCTTGCGCACCTGGTCGATATCGGTATCATAGGGGAACTCCAGGGGAAACTTGATGACGATGCCGCCGCGCATATAATTGGTGATGGCGCCCAGATCACTGTGGGGGACCACCTGCAGCATGCCGCGATGGTGCCTGAGCATCACGTTTCTCAGGGTGATTGCCTCGACCGTGCCCTTGATTGATCCCGCCTGTATGTATTCACCTACCCTGAACGCATCATCGAGCAGGAAAAAGAATCCTGAGAGCACATCAGACACCAGTTTCTGAGCTCCAAAGCCGATCGCCAAACCGACCACACCGGCACCGGCCAGCAGTGGAGCGATGTTGACTCCCAGAGAGGAGATCACGATCAGCAGCACCATGACCACCAGTACCGTACCAATGACTTTGCGCAGCATGGGAAGCAGCGTATAGCTTCTGCCCCTCTGGGCCGCGCCGCCAAACTCGTCATCAATGTCTTCCTCTTTCTGTTCTTCTTCGGGTTCCGCTTCTTCGAGTTTTCGGGCGATATAGGCACTCGCAAACCGCCAGGCGACCAGGGCCAGGGCCACCGCCACCAAGGAATCAAACACGGCGTTGAGGGCCGCATTGGCAAAAGGTATGGACATGCCCCAGAGAGAGAGAAACCAGACCAGCAGAACCGCGAACAGGACAATCCTGAAGACCTGGTGAACGCGAAAAGAAATCCGTCTTCTCTTGTGTTCCCGCTCTTTTGTTTTGAAACTCTCATCTGCATCCTCGGGAAACTCATCGTCTCCAATCTGGCCAAGCCCGAGGGATTCAACCGTCGAATTTATCAGCAGTTTCCCCACGTAATTCAGCACAAAGAAGAGCGGCACGATGAGCATTGAAACGATAAACGAGCCGCTTCTGCCTCCGGTTCCAGTTAATTGCTGTCCGATCCAGAAGAACCAGACCAGCAGCAGGTAGATGAGCCCCAGCACATGCCAATAGCCGGCCAACTGCTTCTTGACCCAGGTACCGTCCTGTTTTTCCAGTTGGTCGAGCAGTCCGTCCTTCACCGGCTGTTTGAGAGAAACGATCAGATAGCCGTAAATGATTATTACCGCTGAACCCAGGACGATGATCACCCAGGAGACAGTCTGGGGGGCAGCGCCGAGCTCTTCAACGAAATTAACCAGCAGCAGCCCTGAAAGCAGGACGCCGACTGAAATATAGAAGGCGCGGTACAGCGGCCCAACCAATGTATCAGCTATATTAATGGGGCGCGCGTTGCTGTCTCCCGGAGCAAAAATAATGCGACCCGCAAGGGCTGAAATCATGAAAATCAGAACCGTACCGAGGACGGTCTGGTAAAACATTCTTCCCTTGATCCCTACATCACCGGCGACAATCAGAAAAATAATGGTGGAGATGATGCCGAACAGAAGCAGGGTAGCAATGCGGGGGAGGTTGCCCATTAATCCCATCCAGACCCTGGACAACCCTTCATCTTCAGGCGGCGCAGCCTTGCCGAACTGGGCCAGGCGGGCGCGCAGTATACCAAGCAGCCCCCTGACCAGGAGATAGCCAAGACCAATGGCCAGGACAGTACGCCACAACACTCCCAGAAAGTTCACCGACTTTCCCTCCACACCTGTCGACTGCAGAATCCGGGCCAGATCGGCAGGTACTTGGGGAGCGTAGGTCAGCACACTGGAACTTCCTTCCTCTGTGTCTTCGGCTGAGTCAAGCAGGTGCAGCCAGGTTGCCAGGACTCTTTTCTTCTCGGCACTCAACTCGGCAACCGCGTCCTCTACCTGCTTGGCCGCTTTCTCTTCATTTATGACGCTCTGTTCCTGCGGGACGTTTTCAGATGTATCGGCACCAACAGTTAGGGGTGAAAACAGAAGCAGGGCGCACAAAATGAGGGGGGAACAACATTGGATGTTCTTCATGAAATCCTCACAGGGATGAATTATTTCTCCAAAGTGAATCTGACTTTGCTGCTGCACAATTTGACTGGCAGTCAAACCACCTTTTAGTCAGGCTATATTAGAGCCATTATAATGTTCATGGAATTCTTGTCGATACGCATCGTAAATATAGTCTCTGTTTAATCACACAAAAAGGATCGCATCGCGCCCTGCGGCGGAAAGGCGCATGCGCCATCAGTTCAAATGGACAGATGGTGACAGGTAAGATATTCTTATCTTTTCTGTACAGCCGCTTGGCAAAAAGTTATGATTGTCGGGTCAAACGGAGTTGGGTCTCCTGAGGAGTGATCAACGGCGAGTTTCAGGTATTTTCAAGCGCAAAACGCGCCGCTGCGCGGGGAAACCAGTAAAGGTTAACTTCGTTGACGAAAAGTGAATGAAACGGAGGTTGCATGAATTTCCCAAACGTTACCCTCTACAGCCTGACCACCTGTATATATTGCGCCGCCATCAAAAAAATGCTGGCCGATCTTAATATCCCTCACCGATTCAAGGATGCCGACCTGCTTGAGGGAACAGAACGCCAAGAGTTGCTGGAGGAACTCCGCACCATCAACCCGAAGTGTTCTTTCCCCACCACCAGGATCGGTGAAAAGACGGTTATCGGCTTTAAAGTTCAGGAAATAAAGGAGGCCATCGGCATTCGCACCGAAGTTGATGA
>JARFQM010000104.1 GCA_029287755.1 Desulfofustis sp.
TTCCACCCATCATCTGGCCCAGACCGCCGAGCAGGTCTTCCAGGCCGCCACGACCACCGAGCGCGTGTTTCATCCGTGTCCCGCCGGACTGCGCCATCCCTTGCTGCATCATCGTTCCCAGTATATCCATAAATCCAGCCATAATTGACCTCCTGTGTAGTATTTAGAAATTCGATCAGAACAAAAAGGACGTATCAGGGTTTGTTCCGATCAGAAGCCCCCGCCAGTCCTGAAACCACCGCCGGACCTTCCGGCAGGGACGCGGAAACCACCTCTGCCGCCCCCGAAACCGCCGCCAGAAGGTTTGGGAAAGCGCATCGGGCTGCCCCAGGTTGACCCCCGGCCAAAACCGCCTGAGCCGAAATCCGGGTTGGCACGGTGGCGCTGCTGGCGGCGTTGCTGCTCGAGAACCCTCCAGAAGGCGTCCCTGGTCATCATACCGTTGAAAAGATTGCCGAGGGTGGCCAGAATCAGCGCAGAATCGGAGAACCCCGTACCAGCACTGTCATAGCGCCTGCGTTTGAAGTCCGCCCGGAGATTCTCGAGTTCGTCAAGTCGTTTCTGCTGTCCTGCCAGCATCTTTTTGAACTCGGCTATGCCGGTCTCCAGTTCATCCTCTTTCTCTTCCAGCTCCAGCAGACGGTTGACGGCCAGGTCGTCTTCGGGAAATGGGGTTGCCAGGGCCCAGCGTCTCAACTCCTGCAGGCTGTCACGGTTCAACTCACCCGCCAGGTAATCGATAGCCTCCTGGTAATCCTGGTCGTTGCCGGTGGCGTAGGTCGCTAATTCCTGTTCAAGCGCCCGTTGTTCGGCGACAACCTGCTCGATCTGCGCATCGATCTCGTCCAAATCAGCCTCCTGCCGTTTGAATTCATCGTCGAGCTTGATGATGCCGTCCGCCTCACGCGCTGCATGGTCAAGTGCCTCGAGACTCCGGTGTTCTTCTTTCGCCTGCTCATCTATGCGCTCAGCATGCTCCCGCAACCTGAGCGGGATCTCCTGCAACTTGCTGAAGTTGATTCGCGCTTCGGAGTAGCGAATCAAGGCTGCGACCTTGCCGTCAAGCCAACGGGTGAGGCCCCAGCCCCGATAGGCTGTCGTTCCGTATCCCCGGTTCCAGAGATACATAAACAAAGAATCGTTGCGGTACGAGCTGCCCTTGATCTCCAGCTCCTCTTCCCAGCGGCTGGCTTTGCTTTGGGCGTGCTGCAGGGTTCGCTCGAGGTCCTGCACTGCCTGCAGCTGTCTCTGGTATTCCGGTTCCTGCTGCAGCCGTTCTTGGGTTTTCTTTTCGGCCTCGTCAATGGCGCGGGCCGCATCTTCGACCAGGGCAGCCTGCTCCTCTCGTCGCCTGTCCAGGTCGTGACGCCGCTGCTCCAGGGCTTTTACATCATTCTGCAGGCGGCTCAGGCGACCCTTTCGCCTGGCCAACAGCTCTTTGACTGTGCGGTCGGTTTCAGATGCGGACGGGACGGTGATGTCGCCGGTCAACACCTCCAGCCGCAGCCGACCCAACTCGCGGAATTGCTCGATTTCTTCCTGCTGCAGTTTAAGTTTCTGGGTGGCGTATCCGGCAATCCGTTCTTCGGTCTCGGCTATCTGGCCCCTCAGTTGCTGCAGGGTTGAATCGATGGAGGCCAGTGTCTGTCGTCCGCTCATCATGGTATGCACTCCATCAGATAATTTACCAGGAAGTGATGAATCCGCCGGAGGTCGGTATCAGATACTCCGGCGCCAGGTATCCCTTTTTCTTGCGGCCAAACACGTTGTTTTGAATGATACCGTCATCCTGCTTGTCGGCTGCGATTTTTTGAAAGGTCGTTTCGTCGACGCGCACGCCCCAGGCTGACACTGTCTCCATCTTGCCGGTCTCCTCGTTGGCAATCGATACCTGCTGGACAGTACCGGAGTCATCGATTGCTTCGACGATGATGTAATAGTTTCGAGCCGAGGTGTTGATGTCCGGGATACGCCAGACCCCCGAACGTTCCCCGGGGCGCGAGACGATTTGCATGGTGTATTCCTGATCGAGTTTCCGCTCGAGCTCCTCCATGGCGGCCAAGGCCTGCTGCATATCCTCAGTATCGCCCGACTTACGTGAGGCTTCGGCCTGGGCAAAAAGCGTTTCCACGGCCTTAGTCCCGGCCTCGGATTCAGCCTTGTCGAGGAGAAGTTCATACCTGCTCTGTATCTTCTCAGGCAGGGCTTCTTGTGGTTTGACTACCAAGAGCTGATAGGCAATGATCGCCACCAGAAAGAGTACTGCAAGACCGCCTGCCCATGGCAGCCAACGGCCTCGGCTGGCATAGATATGGGCCATCCGCACACCGAATCCGGAGGGCGGTGGACGGTAGCTGAAGCGATCCTCCTGCAGCGCCTTGACTCCTTCCTCGATGACATGGTCAGGGACATCGATACCCTGGGCTTTGTAGATGCGCTGGAGTTTCTCTTTGAATTCCCGGTCCCGGGCGTCGGAGTCCAGTGCGCGCGCCACCACCTTTTCTTGATGGCGCAGGGTATCGACCACATCCATGGCCAACATAACCTCGTCCAGCGGTTGCCGGCTCTCTACTGGTGCGCTTTCCGCGTTCATTTTATCTCAGCTGCCAGCGCTTCGCCGCTTTCGGCGAGCCGGGCCAGCCGTCGTTTTCCATCCTCGACTGCTTCTCGAATCTCGTTCGCATTGTTGGTGCTCTGGATCCGCATCTCGTCTATGATCTCCCGAGACTTCACCTGAAAGTTGACCACAGAATCGACCAATTTCTTCACGGCGTCCGCCCTGATGGTCGGGCCATAGCCGGCCCTGACCGCAGCCTCCTGTATTTCCCCCCCTACCTCGGCGAGCACTTCGAGGGACTGGCTCACTCCCTCCTTCATCGCCTCGACGGTCTGGGTACTCTCGTGCAGACCGAACATGCCCGTAAACGACGCAGTCAGCGCGGTCAGCACGGTCTCATTGGTGGAGAAGAAGGTAACCGCCTGGGAGTAGACCCGTTCTTTCACGTTGGTGGTCTGCAGCAGACGGGTCATAACAACCTCTGAGGTGTTGTAGCTGATTGTCAGGTTATCGGACAGATCCTTGGCCAGCTGATATTTCTTCTCAGTGGTTTGCAGGGCTCGAACCGCTTCATCGCGGGCCATTTCCAGGCGGGCTCGTTCTGCCATGTCCTCGCCTTGAAAAACCTCAACCGCTTGCATGGCTTCCTGCACTTCAGCCTGAGCCTCTTTGAGCAGTGCTTCCGCCTTCTTGAGCAGCTCAAGGGCCTCAATTTCTGATTCTTTTAAAGCTCCGCGAAAATCCTGATAGGCATCGAGGATCGCCTGTTCGCGCTGGATCTGCTCCTGGGTGGCATCCGTCACTTCTAGGTAGGTGTCCTTGATTGTGGCGAAGCGATCGGCGATATCGCCGCGGGTTGCCTTCATCCACATATTGGAAATTCGCTCGAACGTTGAGAGTTTACCGTCATCAAGCTGGTCGACCATGTTTTTTGCGTCATCACGGATTGAATTGAAGGCGTTGGTGATGTCTTCATAGCGGTCGCTGATGTCCATGGCCTGGACCTGTTCCCGTACCACGTCATTGAAGAACGAGGCCTGGCTCAGGGTGCGGCTGATGGCGATAACGCGCTCTTCGTCGATGCCGGTCAGTTGGTTGAGCAAGGCGACCATTGGATCTGTGCGGCCGGACCCGGGTTCGGGGAGCAGGCCAAGATCTCTCACTTTATCCATGGCTCTATCCAGATACTGCATGGGACTTGTCGACATAGTTACCTCCCTATGGCGTCATGTGCTGCCGACGCGGTTGTGGTTGCTCGTGCACCTGTCAGAAAAACGAGGCAGGGACTGCGATTGCAATGAATCTTTGTGATCTGCGTGAGTTAAATTGTCTCTTTGATATGGAGGCCGGCCGGGCGTCCTGCCTCAATCCAGCCGGCTTGAAATAGCGCATATCGTTTTGGCTACGTCTCTAACTCTAGGTAGTAACGCACGAGCGAAAAATCAATGCGCTGAACTGCATTTTTGTCCGCCTTTGTCGGTTCCGGTTGGTTGATCTTCTTTAGGCGATCAGGGCGCTAATCTTCTAAAATCTTCTTCTCTGGGACCCCGCCCTGTTTTTCGGAGGATGGGGGATGATCACGTTATTGCCTGGAAATTCAAAGATTCCCCAGTCCTTCTTGGAGTACCAGTCACCGACCACCTGCCCCTGATCATCGAGGATATAGGCTCCCATGAACCTGCCCATATATCTGCTGGAAAACCCCTCATCGGTGCTTTGCCGGTCGCCCCATTTGACCCAGTATGCCAGCTGCTCTTTGTCTAAATCCACCTGGTGCCAGAATTTGGACTGCACCGTGAGCTTCTTGTCGATACCCATAATGGCATTGGGGTTCAGCTCGGTGCCCGACCAGTAGTAATTGTAATTGGGGTCGATCGTCAGGGCACGATATTTTCTGGTGACATCGCCGCTCTCTCGAATAGTCCCCGCGTTCTGAATGGCCGTGGCGGTACAATTGCTCAACAGAACTGCCAGGGCCAGGAAAATAAGTTGGTGCCGAATTCTTGCCATCTGTGCCTCCGTCAATGAGATTTAGTTCTATGCTATGCATCCGCCGCAGCTGCGTCAACAGCGTCCGCCGGCCCCTCGCTCGCGCCTTGCCTGACTGGGTGCCTTGAACTCGTGTCGTCATGTTTAGTTTTTGCGGCACCGTTCGTTTCAATGTGTCTTCTTCTCCGTCACATGCTATAAAATTGAGAAGACCAGAATGTTTAAATCACTACTGGCAGGCAGGGCACACCATAGATGGAGCACCAGCAGATGAACGGGGAGCAGCCCCTGAGAAAATACCAGACACTCCTGCTGGTGGGGGCCGGGGTCTTCCTGTCGACCATGGATTCGAGCATGGTCAATGTCGCCCTGCCGTTCATCATGAAGAGCTTTGGCGCGCCGCTGCGCTCCATTCAATGGGTGGTCCTGATCTATCTGCTGTCGATCACGGTTACCCTGCTTTTCTGGGGAATCGTCGCCGACCGTTTTGGCAGGTTTAACACCTATCTCTTCGGCATTTTAATATTTCTTTCAGCGTCGGTTGGGTGTGCCCTGGCGCCGACCCTGACGACTCTGATCGTCCTCAGGTTTATCGAGGGGCTCGGGGCGGCGATGCTGATGGCGGCCGGTCCCGCCATTATCCGCGATGTGTTTCCCCAGCATGAAATCGGCAGGGGACTGGGGCTGGTGGGCATTGCCACCTCGGCCGGCCTGATGAGCGGGCCGGTGGTCGGCGGTATCCTTATCAGCGTGTTTTCCTGGCGGGCGATGTTTTTGGCCTGTATCCCGGTCGGCGTCCTTATGATGGCAGGCAGTGTGTGGGTGATACGAAACGGCCGCAGTGCTTCCGTGTCTGCGTCCGAGCCGACCTTCGACTGGAGAGGCGCCTTACTCTGGGCCTTGCTGATCGCCTCGCTGGTTCTCTATGCGCATTTTCTGCCGAGGCTGGACCTCGTCTGGAAAATGGCTGGCGGTGGTGGGCTGGCGCTGCTTGGCTTTCTTTTTTACTTATCTGAAACCACAAGAAAATCCAATATCCTGCCCCTGCATCTCTTTCCCAAAAGTTATTATCATATCGGCCTGATTACCGCCTCTCTGTCCTTTGCGGTGCTCTTCGGAGTGCTCATTCTGATGCCCTTCTACCTGACTCATATCAAGGGGTTGGCGGCCAATCTGGTTGGTTTAGTGATGATGGCGGTGCCGCTGACTCTGTTTGTAGTCTCACCCACCGCGGGAATGCTCTACGATCGTATCGGCAGTCGTTTCCTGACCACTCTTGGTCTCTCTGTCAGCACCCTGGCGCTGCTGCTGCTCTCAGCCATTGATCAGACCACCGGGCTGCTGCCGATTTTCATCGCCCTGGCAATGCTCGGTATGGGGCAGTCGATGTTTCTGGCGCCAAACACGGCTTCGCTGCTGTCGCGTATCCCGGAGGTGGATGCGGGCGTCACCTCCGGTCTGCTGGCCACTTCGAGAAATCTCGGCATGCTGGCCGGCGCGGCCTTCGGGTCGATGATCTTTGCGGCCTGGTTCGGTTATTTTTCCGCCGGTGAAGAGTTGAGCAGCTTCCGCCCAGACCTTAGCGGCCCATTCATCTCGTCGCTGCGCGGGACGCTGCTCTGCACCGCGGCGCTTTCGGCGCTCAATGTGCTTATCAGCTGGCAGCGCGAGGGCTGATGGGAACTAGGGAAAAGCAGCCTGCCGGCCCCTGGGAAAAGTGACCCGGGCGGTCATGCCCTGGTCTTCGTTGGCGGTGAGGGAAAAGCTGGCATTGTGCTGTTTGAGGATCTGTTCCACCAGGGTCAGGCCCATGCCGGTGCCGTAGGTTTTGGTGGTGTAAAAAGGATCCTTGGCCCGGGATACGTCGCCTTTGGCCATCCCGGCACCGGTGTCGCGAATCAGAATGGTCACCTGGTCTTTGTCGATGTCTGCACCTATGCGAAGCTCTCCCCCGGCGTCCATCGACTCGATGCTGTTTCTGATCAGGTGCAGAAAGGCCTGGTGGACCTTGTCGCCGTCGATGTCGAGCAGCGGCTCCTCATCGGGCAGTTCGACCCGGTAGTCGATATCCTGTTTCTTCATGGTGGAATAAAACACCATGACCGCCCGTCGGACGATATCGAACAGGGACTGCTCCCGCGTTTGCAGATTGGTGTCGCTGACGAAATTGAACAGGTCGTTGAGGGTCGATTCCACCTTGGCCGATTCCTTGGTCAACACCTTCAGAAATCTTCTGTTCTTCTGTTCCGAGACACGTTTGTTAAGAAGGCGGGCGGTGCCGCCGATCGAGGTGATCGGATTGCGCAGGGCATGTACCAGCTGGGCCGACATCTGTCCCAGGGCGGCGAAACGCTCCGACTCGAGCAGCTGATCCCGGCTTTTCTCGAGTTCTTCGGTGATCAGTTCGAGTTCCTCGATCTTCTCCTGCATATCGTGGTACAGGCGTGAATGTTCGATGGCCAGGCTGGCCTGGGCGGCAAACATCTCGAGTGCCTTGACATCGCTCTCCTCGATCGGTTTGCTGGTGATGAAATTGTCGGCGATGATCACTCCCAGCGACCGATCCGGGGAAAAGAGGGGAACGATGACAAAGCTGTCCTGGTTGAGGGTGGCAATCAAATCCGCCGGGATAGGTACATCAGCCCTGCCGCGCTGGACCAGGATCGAACGCCTGGTCTGACAGGAGTGGATCAGCGGGTGATCACTCTGAGAGGCGTTGATTTTCAGGGTCTGGACAATTTCATTAACCACCCCGTTGGTCTGCTTCAAATCCTCGGAACTTCTATGGAAGAGGGCCTGAAGGTCCAGGTTTTCGGTTTTGATCTCCTTCCAGATGCTGAGTGCATCCGCTCCGTCGTCGGGGCCGATAGCCAGCTCCCCCCTGAGGGTTGAGCCGTCCTCGCTGAACAGAGCCAGAAAAGCACGGTTGAAGGCCAGACCTCCCTCGGAGGTGATGCCGATCAGAATAGTCTTGAGCACAGCCTCAAGTTCCACCTCGCTCAGGTAACCGCTGTTCATTATCAGCATCAGGTGATGCAGGAAAAGGGTCCGAAGATTGGCGAGCTGCAGTTCGCGGCGCAGGGCCCGGCTGTCCGACAGCAGCTTTCGCTTGTCTAACACTTCAACTGCGGCCTGCTGGAGAATATCACCATGCAGGGGACCCGGCAGATATCGGTCAATTTCCCAGCCCAGCAGGTCGGGGGGCGACTCGGGTTCGGTGGCGAGATTGACCACGATGATGCCCAGGTCCCGGTATTCGTGGCGCAGCCGGTTGAGGATGGAGGTTTTGCTCTGTTCAACAAGGGCCAGGTCGAGCACCGCCAGGGCCGTCTGCCGGCTGTTGAGATGGAAAAATAATTCCTCAGCGGAAGTGGCGGCGGCGCTGACCATTTCAAGGTTGTTGGTGAAGAGGCCCTGGAGTTTTGCAGAAGATGGTGCGGAGGTGCTGGCGACGACGATCTGCTCATCGTCGTCGAGGAGTTTATCTCCAGTATTTTCAAGCAGATAACTCACAACAGAGAAAGGCTCTATCATAAAACTGTCCGGCTGTTGCCGGCCCGACCATAAAAGTGGCTCAGGGCGGAAATGACATCGGGCCCTTAAAAATAACCTAGTGCCCTAATATCAGTGACTTTTCTATTAGTTTACTGGTTTGGTTGAAAAATAAAAATAAAAATCGTATAACCTGAAAGACTTGAACCTACATACAGGTCACCCGATGCGTCACCTTTTATCGTCCCGGCCAGCAGGGATGAAGGATGTTTTGTGAATAATTTCTTTGCCACCGGCGGCCCCCTCTCACACCACATATCTCACTACGAGTCCCGACCAGACCAGTTGTTGATGGCCCGGAAGATTGCCTCCTTTCTGGCAGCCCCGGAGGGCGGCCTGGCGGGCACGCCGGAGTACAGCGATGTGCTGGTGGTCGAGGCCGAGACCGGCATCGGTAAAAGTCTCGCCTATTTGGTGCCGGCTATCGCTTCGGGAATGCGGGTGGTGGTTTCCACCGCCACCATAAATCTGCAGGATCAGTTGATAGAAAAAGAGATCCCGCTGCTGGAAAAGGTGCTCGGGCGGGAGGTGGCCGCCGTCTGCGTAAAAGGGCGTCAGAACTATCTCTGCCTGCACCGTTGGTATCAGCATCGCTACTCTCCCCAGATTTCTCTGGTGGGCGATGAGGAGTGCGATAAAATCGAGGGCTGGCTGGAAGAGACCGAATTCGGTGATCGGGCAGAGTTGGACTGGCTGGCCGACAGGGCTCCGCTGTGGCCGAAAATATCGGCCCACAGCCATCAGTGTCTCGGCAGCGACTGTCCGGAATGGTCCAACTGCCTGGTAAATAAACTGAGAAAGAGAGCGGCCTCGGCCCGGATTCTGGTGGTCAACCATCATCTCTATTTTTCCGACCTGGCATTGCGCCAGAGAGGGTTTGGGGAAATACTCCCGCGCCACGAGGCGGTGATTTTCGACGAGGCTCATCACCTGGAGGGCGTGGCCACCACTTTTTTTGGTACCAGTTTCAGCCAGTATCAGGTGTATGATCTGATCAGCGATATCAGCCAGCAGGCCGAAGTCGATCTCGAGGTCGAGGAAGGCGACCGCATCATCGGTACGACTTCGGGCATCAGGCAGCGGGTGGACAGTTTTGTGGCCCATTTCCCCCCGCAGCGCGGCCGTTTCAGCTTGCTGGAGTTTGTCCGGGCCAACGACAACTGGGCGGCGGAGATTCAGCTGGTGGTCGACGGCCTCAAGCGGCTGGCAGACGATCTGGAGGCGATCAGCCGCCGTCATGAGAACTGGCAGGTGTTGACGGACCGGGCCGGGGAAATCCATCAGAACCTGTGTTTTGTCGGTCTGCTGGATCCGGACACGCGCTCGAGCTCCCATGTCTACTGGTATGAAAAACGTGAGCGGGCGGTGAGCCTGTCGGCCACCCCGGTCAACGTCTCCGAGGATTTGCAGGCGAGCCTCTACTCGACCATTCCCAAGATCATCCTGACCTCGGCGACCCTGTCGACGGCGGGCAGCTTCGACTATATTCGGCGACGGCTCGGGCTTGGAGACGACATTGAGGCCCTGCAGTTCAAATCACCCTTCGACTATCAGTCGAGAACGCGTCTCTATGTTCCCGGAAGCGGGTTTCCCGAACCCTCCGCGCCGGGTTATGACGATGCCCTGTGCGAGCAGGTGGAAGGGCTGGTGAAGATCACCCGGGGGCGGGCTCTAGTGCTGTTCACCAGCTTCCGGGGCATGGATCTGGTGGCTGGGTACCTGACTGAAAAACTCAACTACCCGGTGCTGGTGCAGGGGACCGCCTCCCGGACCAGACTGCTGGAGCGCTTTCGGGCCCAGACCGATTCGGTACTGCTGGCGGTGGCCAGCTTCTGGGAAGGGGTAGACATCGTGGGCGAGTCGCTCAGCGGAGTGATCATCGACAAACTGCCCTTTGAGGTGCCCACCGATCCCGTCGTCCAGGCCCGGATGCAGGCGATCAGGGAGGATGGCGGCAATCCCTTTTTTGATTTTCAGATTCCGCGGGCGGTCCTGAGTCTGCGCCAGGGCGTTGGCCGGCTGATGCGCTCGGCCAGCGACGGGGGACTCATTTCGGTGCTTGATGCCCGGCTGTTCTCCAAGCGCTACGGCAGCGTCTTTTTGAAAAGTCTGCCGCCTTCTCCGGTGGTCAGGGAGATGGTTGAGATTAAGAACTTTTTTGGTATGTTGGAAGAAAACCAGAATTGAGGTGGTGCAAGTCGAAGGATGGAACTGAAGAAGCTGATCGCTGAACAGGCAGCCACAATAGACGAGGTGATGCGGCAGGACATAGATGAGTTGGCCGTGGAACTCGATCCCCTGCTGATTGACATCCTCAGGTACGGACTGTTCAGCGGCGGTAAACGGATTCGGCCCTTTCTGACCACCTCGGCCTGCCGTCTTTGCGGCTGCTCCGACGAGGGCATCTACCAGCTGGCCACCTCGTTTGAATACTTGCATGCGGCGACCCTGATCCATGATGATGTGATCGATAAGGCCTCCGAGCGGCGCGGCGCAGCCTCGGTTGTCGAACACTTCGGTCTGGCCGAGGCAATTCTCGCTGGAGATTTTCTGCACGCCCATGCAATGCAGTTGGTCAGCCGGTATGGCGGCCCCCGGGCCTTGAGTGTGTTCTGCCGGGCAACCACTGCCATGGTGGACGGCGAATACCGTCAACTGCGCAACAGTGGAAATCTTGCTCAGTCAGAGAGCGATTATTTTACCGTGATCAAAGGCAAAACGGCGCTTCTGATCGGGGCGGCCTGCGAAATCGGCGGCATGTACGGGGGGGGAGATGAAGAACTCTGCTCCGGGTTGCAGGCCTTCGGTATCAACCTCGGCTGCGCCTTCCAGATTATCGACGATCTGCTCGATTACCAGGGTGATGCAGACAGAACCGGCAAAGCCACCGGCAATGACCTGGCCGAGGGCAAGATGACCCTGCCGGTGATCTACGCTCTGGAGCGGGCCGCCGACCAGGATCGCCAGGCCCTGCTGTCGATCTTCGCTGACCCGCAGGAAAGAGGACGCAGCCTGGTTCGGATTGGGGAGCTGGTCGAGCACTATCAGGGGTTTTCGGCGGCCAGGGAGAAGGCGGAAGAGTTGATCGATCAGGCGGTGGCCGCCCTGCCGCTGCTCGACGACCCGGGTGCACGGCAGGAGCGTGCGGTCCTCCAAGAGCTGTGCACCTATGTTCTGAACCGCGACAAGTGATCGAAAAGATTATCACCCGATGACCAGCACGCGGACCAGGAAGCCGGCCCCGAAAAAACGGCGGGCGCCCAGAAAGAAAAAAAGCACCAGCCGCTTCTCCATCGGTGTGAGTATCTCCAGGATCATCTTATTTCTTGTCCTGATCCTTTTTTTCTTAATCTCGATCGGCACCGCCGGCTATGTGATTTTTTTCCGGGTCGTGGTGGCCGCCGAGTTCGCCCGCGGCCAGGATGTCCCCAGCATCGTTTATGATCAAGGCAGGAAGAGCGAAGTGGACGCTGGTCCACCGGTACAGAGGCACACAGGAGTGACTGCATGAAAATCGGCTTAATCGGCGCAGGCCGGCACGGATCCAGGTATGCGAATCATATAGTCAATGATTTCGAAGATGTCGAACTCAGTGCCTTGTCGCGCCGTTCGGCGCAGGGAAGGGAGCAGGCCGCAGACTGGCAGGCTGCCTACTACCAGGATTTCAAAGAACTGATCGAAGCAGAGCAGGTGGAGGCGGTGATCGCCGCCGTACCGCCGGTGGTCAACCTGGAAATCGCCAGACTCTGTGCCCGGCAGAACAAGCCGCTGCTGGTCGAGAAACCCTTGGCGACCAATTCCGATGACGGTGAAAAGATCGTTGCCCTTATGCGGGAGGCAGCGGTACCGCTGACCGTCGGACAGACGCTGCGCTACAACCCGGTGATCAGGAAACTGCGTGCAGAATTGCCCAACCAGGGGCGGCTGTTCACCGTCTACGCCAATCAGCGCCTTGAGCCCTCAGATCTGCAGTGGCTGGAGAACCCGGTCGAAGCAGGCGGGGGCATCACTTTCCACATCGCCGTCCACGTTTTCGATGCCCTTCACTATATCACCGGCCTGAAGGTCGTCCGGGTATCGGCCATGTGCAGAACCTGCAGAACAAAAAACCTGGAGGACATGGCCCTGATTCACGTGGAAATGGAGAACGGGGTGGCCGGCATTGTCGACGTCAGCAAACTCAGCTCCTCGCGCAGCGGCCGCTACGAGTTCATCTGCGATAACGCCCAGCTGCACGGTGACCAGATACACGGCTATGTCGACTCCATTGCCGCAGCCCGGGAGATGAGAATCGGCTCCTACCGGCCGGAGCCCACCCTTCCCCTGCTGCTGGCTGACTGGTTTGCCTTTCTCAGGGGCGAAGGGGACAATCCGGTGACCGGCGAGGACGGGCTCTACGCCATCAGGGTAAGCGAGGCCAGTCGGGAGTCGTCGGAGGACAGCCGCTGGGTCAACGTGTGAGAGGTCAGATCCACCCAGGCATGCGGAGCTACCCGCTGCTCCGCCGGCTCCTCGCTCGCGCCGAGCCTGGCTGGGCGCCTTGAACCCGTCACTTCAGTGGCGCTAAAGAAATTGGCAGGACGGGGCATGACAGATAGCGTGCCCCCTCAAAAAAATGCTTGGTACAAGGCATAGAGCCAGACCGCGGCCGCCGCGATCAGGCTGAGCAGCACCGCTGCGCTGCCCATGTCCTTGGCTCTGCCGGCCAGTTCGTCATACTCCGGCGCAACCTTGTCGACC
>JARFQM010000116.1 GCA_029287755.1 Desulfofustis sp.
CCGCACGCCCTGAATTTCCAGGACCTGAGGATTACGGTTGTAATGTTTTGATGCAATGGCCCAGGGGGGCAAATTGCATCTATTCAACGAAGTTGGATAAACCATAACAATTCTTGAAGTACACCGCTGAGCGATCAATGACAGCTTAATTATCAGTAACAACTGCCTATTTTTTTTGCGTGGCAGATCCTGGAAACAGTTCCACACACGCTTATGTTACTCACCAATGAGTTGTAAATATGGAGTTATTCCGCGACGTTGCGGACAAGTAAAGGAAGTTTCAGGAGAAGCCTCCGATTTGCCTAGAAAGATATTTGCATCAGTAGTGCCAAAAGCAGAAAAGGCCACCTTCTTCGGAGTGGCCTTTTCAATAAATTCGGGGACAGTCACTTCCACCGCCCAGACGCCGCAGCGGCAGATCTCTGCAGAGACACTGCATACGATTTCTGTAAAGCGGACTCAGAGCAGCTCGACCCAACCGTGCGGGTCTGGCAAACGCCCATACTGAATCCCGGTCAGAGTGTCATAGAGTTCTTGCGTGACCGCACCGGTTGTCTTGCCATCGCCCAGCACGACGGTGCGGTCCTGATAGGTAAACTGACCAACCGGCGAGATCACCACCGCCGTGCCGGTACCGAAGGCTTCCGTAATACGGCCCTCCTCGACTCCGCCAAAAATCTCGGCGACCGACAATGCACGCTCCTCGATTTCCAGGCCGTTGTAGCGTGCCAACTCCAGGACCGAGCGGCGCGTGATGCCATCCAGGATCGTGCCATGCAGGGGCGAGGTCACCAGTTTGTTGTTTTCGACGAAGCAGATGTTCATGCTGCCAACCTCTTCGACATATTTTTTCTCTCGGGCATCAAGCCAGAGGACCTGGTCGTAGCCTTTTTCCGCGGCTTCGCGAGCGGCATAAAGACTGGCGGCATAGTTGCCCCCGGTTTTGACTTCCCCCGTACCACCATGGGCAGCACGGACGTAGTGATCCGAGATCCAGATCTTGACCGGTGCCAGGCCGCCCTTGTAATAGGCTCCCACCGGGCAGAGAATGATAAAGCAGAGGTACTCATCGGCCGGCCGCACACCAAGCATCGGCTCGGAAGCAATCAGCGTGGGCCGGATATAAAGGCTGGTGCCTTCGCTGCGCGGCACCCAGTCGGCTTCGAGCTGGATCAGCTTTTTCAAGGACTTCAGCATGAACGCTTCATCGACTTCGGGCATGCACATCCGACGCGCGCCATGGTTGAAACGACGAAAGTTATCCTTCGGGCGAAACAGTGCGATCTGGCCATCGGGACGCCGGAACGCCTTGAGCCCTTCGAAAATCTCCTGGGCGTAATGCAGTACCATGGCGGCAGGATCGAGCGAGAAAGACTGGTAAGGCTGAATCCTCGCATCATGCCAGCCCAGACCAGTCTTGTACTGCATGACGAACATGCGGTCGGTAAACTGTTTACCGAAATTCAGTTGCGATTCGTCTTCGATCAGCGGCTTTTTCTTTTCCAGCGGCAAAACTTGGAGTTCCATGGCTGCACACCTTCTAAATAAACGAAAACATTAGTTATTCAAACCTGATTTTTTTATCATATGGCGCTTGCTTCGCGCAAGGGAATAGCTTCCGACAAGCAGCAATTCGGAAACCTTGCCCGCTCGACGCAACAGCGTGCTGAAGTCTTTTAACGGTCAAGGGGAGCAACTGCATGCCGAAGGGAAATGGCCTAGAGAGGATCTATTTCAGCGTACTGCAGATATGTCTTTGATGGGGCATAAACCCTCTGCTCGCCAAGGAGTGCATTAATTTCCGGGGCACTGTAATAGCGGGCCTGAAGAGCCCTCCCGCCCTTCATCCAGAAACAGAACTGCGGGATGAAAACACATTTCTTGATCGTATGATCGAGAGTCAACCCAGCGACAACCAGGATGTTGCGCTCGCCGGTGTCAAAAGACTCGACGAGATAGGACGCCACACGGTGGAATTGTCGCCAGGTATTGATATCGGCTATGCGTCGGTGCGGGTAATCTGAAGTCACGATGTCCGGGAAAAAATCAAAAATCGAATGCTCAAGCAAATCATCCGGGTTATGGCTGTCGCTATACAGGCGCTTGGTAAAGTAAAAGGTACTCGGATCCAGCAGCTTGCCGATTGAGACAGGCTCTTGGGTAACACTTGAAAGTGCGTGCTGGTGACGTTTTGCGATTTCGGAATTCAGACGATAGATCTTGCCGTGGCTGGCGTCGCCCAGGGCATCTCCCTCAACGAGACTCTCGATATTCAGATGCAGGTGTGGCTGATCCTGTTCATCAGTGCATTTACGCAGCAGGTACTTGTAGGGGATTTCGATTTTCAGCCCTTCGGGGTCACGAAACAGAGTGACCAGGGTCGACGCTCGATGATACAGGATCAGGTAAGGTGTCATGAGGCGATGCAGCATGCCGCAGCAGGGTGCGACCTTACCATGTACCCGCTCGACATAGCCGACCCCCCCCTCTTCCGTAGCGCCCAGGTGGCTTCCGCCGAGAATGACCAGATCGCGCCCGTGATGGGATGCCGGAATCAGGCGAGTCGGGTCGATCAGCGCGCCAACCCGCCCGAGATTGAAGACCGGGCAGTCGTAAACGTATCCGAACAGGCTTTTCTTGATCTTCTGGCTCTCGTCGGAACACTGCCAGACCACGGGCAAGGTCCCGGAGAAGCCGGCGTCATCGGTCAGTGAACGCATGCGTCCAAAAAGGGTCATCAGGTCCATCGACGGCTGGTCTAGCAGGCCCTCTAAAGGCGGAGAAATTGGCATCGCTGAACTCCTGTCAGGTGGCAATCCTGTTGCGCAACGTGTTAATCTAACATTGTTTTACAATACCACGAAGGGATTACTGCAATTCAACCATGGAAGGCGTCATGACTTACCAGGAACTCAAGGCCGCTCTGGAGACCTTTGGTATTACCGGGCGCGCGACCATCGAACAGATCAAGCAACGTCATCGCGAGCTGGTTAAAATGCACCACCCCGATCAGAGTGACGCTGCAGACCCGGCATTGATTCGCAAGATCAATGTCGCCTACGAAATCCTCACAACCTACTGCGCCGATTATCGTTACTGTTTCAGCGAAGAGGAATATTTAGAGCAGAACCCGGCTGAACGTCTGCGACGACAGTTCCGCTCGGACCCTCTCTGGGGAGGCCGGCAGGAAGAGGAATAATCGCGACCGCTCCGGTGCAGGCATTTACGACGGGCCGCTGACCAGTTCGAAGCTTTCGGTGCCGTCATTGAAGTTGAAAATCTCGCCCGTTTCGATGATGTAGTACCAACCGAAGATTTCTATTCTGCCTTGTTCGTAACGTTCACGGATGTAGGGGTAGGTCAGAAGATTGCGCATCTGCACCAGGATGTTGATCTGTTCGGTGAGCCACTCCTGCTCTTCCGGGGTCCCCTCGATGGTCTGCTTCGCCACCCGCTCTTTCACCTCGCGGGAGACATCGAGCCAGCGCGCCACGTTCGGGATATGCTGGAGCGCCTCCGGGCTCTGGTGCATTGCCGCGCAGCCGCCGCAGTTCGAATGGCCACAGACCACGATCGCCTCAACATTGAGCACCTGGACGGCATATTCGATCGCCGAGGTCGTGCCGACATAATCTTCTGTTTTACGAAAGGGGGGGACAATGTTGGCGATATTGCGGATCATGAACAGTTCACCCGGCCGGGTACGCGTGATCAGCTCGGGGACAACCCGGGAGTCGGAGCAGCCGATAAACAAAGTGTGCGGTTGCTGCTGGCGGCCCAACTCCTTGAACAACTGCCGGTGCGACTCAAAATCCTCGCGCCTGAACCTGGCGACCCCCCTGAACAGCTTATCCATAAAAAACCCCCTGGAACATTTAGCTATCTGCCGTTAAATTTTGTTGCGCAGAAAGCGCGTGGGCAATAATTCAAGCGGACGCACTCACCATTTCCGGCCGCCAGAAGGGCGAAACCACCTCGAAGATACTTTCCAGCAACTCCTTGACCAGAACATCTTCATCTGCTTGCGGCAGCATCACGACACTGCGGCCGCGTCGACGCTCGAAGCCATCAACGTGCAGGCCGATCAACTGTCCGGACTCCAGGTAACTGCTCACCAGCGCCTGGGACACATAGGCAATCCCTTCACCGGCGAGAACCGACTGGATGGTAAAACGCAGGTCATCGGAGATCACGACACTGGCAAAATAGCTGAAGTCATAACCCTGCGCCCTGAGATTGCAGCGCATCAGCTCCTTGGAGCTGCAGCCGTCACGACGGGCGTACAGACGCCTTTCTTTCAATGCCGTGACCTGGATGACACCGTCATCATTCGGGATCGTTGCAGCAGCGGACGTGACCAGCAGCATCTCGTCATCAGGCATCGAGAAGCGGCTTAACCCGGAAAAATCAATATCGAGACGATGTTCGATGACAGCGATATCGAAATCTTCCCGGCGCAACCCGCGCAAGGCCTCTTCCGGTTGCAGGAAGATGAATTTGAGATCATTCAGGTCGGAGTGCGCCCGGAGAAAGTTACTCAACACCTGGGGCAGGTAGGCCATACCAAAGGTCGGAGTGCAGCACAGAGAGAGGTGCTTCTGGGTTGCCGAATCCTGCAAACAGTCCAGCAACTCCTTCTCTTTCGCTAAAATGTCCCTGGCTTTATTGAAGACCAGCTCCCCGGCGGCGGTCAGTGCCAGTCGCTGTCCGGACCGGTCAAGCAACTGCTGACCAAAATGCTCCTCCAGGAACTTGATCCGCTGGGACACTGCAGACTGGGTAATATGCAATAATTCCGCAGCCTTGGAAA
>JARFQM010000144.1 GCA_029287755.1 Desulfofustis sp.
CAGACATGCATCTCGGCCCGAAGATCGGTCATCGTCAGCCCCGATACGAAGGAGGCGATATGGTGGGCATGGGTGGCGATATCGCCCGTACAGCTGGTGGCGCCCGATTTTGCCGGATCGAGTCGCCACTTGACGTGATCCGCCTCGGCCACGTCGTCGGGAACCATCCAGTCCTGCATGAATTCCACGTGAATCTGGTTCACCCTGCCGATCAGGCCATCTTTGACCATTTCCCGCGCCTGACGCACCATGGGAAAGGAGGCCATCACGTAGCACACTCCAAAGACGCACCCCGATTCGCGGGTGAGTCTTACAAGATCGGCCGCTTCCGAGTACTCATTGGTCAAGGGCTTGTCGCACAGGACATCGATGCCCGCCTCGAGAAACGTACGGGCCGCCTCGTAATGGACATGGTTGGGGGTGGTAACCATCACCGCATCGATGCCGTCGGGACGCCCGGCCTCGAGGCGGGCCATCTCCTTATAAGAAGAATAGCAGCGCTCCCCAGGCAGAAACCACTTCTCGCCCCTGCTTTTCGCCTTCTCCGGGTCTGACGACAATGCTCCAGCGACGATTTCCCAATAATCGGTCAACCGCGCCGCCGTTGCCTGCGTGGCGGCAATGCGGCCGCCGCCGACGATGCCGAGGCGAAGTCTTCTGGCGAGAGGAGGGAACGAACCCTCAAAGGAAAAATCGGTGGGAAGGAGTCTGTCGACCATGGTTGCCTCGCTGTTTCAACACCCAGAAAAACATTGTTTCAATCACCCGCATCGGCTTCCGGCGGCAGCACTTCGATCGCCATGAAGATCGCCGGGGTGATGGTCTCGTACTGATGCCACGGGTAATTGCCGCGCTCATCAAACATCGGCTTGTGGGTAGTGCCGGGGGCCATCGGCTCCTCGAGATAGAGGGTATCGATATCTTTTTCCAGACACTGCTGCATCTTGCCATAGCCTACTATCTGGGTGTGGACTTCTTTCAGCAGCACCTCACCGCAATGAACGTGATCTTTGTGAAGACCGACGTTGAGCGGCACGCTGCCCGAGTGGTACATGCTCAGGCGGATATTGTCCAGGGAGGCCTTGGGGGAAAGGTAATGACTGACGCCCTTGAGCCTCTCCTCCTTGCGGATGTCATAGGCCAGCGGCCAGACTTTTTTCACCTCTTCATAGAGAACCGCTTCGTCCTCGTAATCCGCAAAACGCTCTACAATAAGACTTCTTTCGACCCCATTGACCGTAATGTTGGTCACTACGACGGACTCCAAGAAAGCCAATTTCTGGCTTTCGATCCTGATCGGCTGTTCTGATAAATTCACCAGAATAGAGCGCTCTGCCACCTTGTATTCGGCTTCATCCGTCACATATTTCACGGTGAAAAAAGGTTCGGCGAAATCCAATATAGCAACACTCACGACCTACCCTCCTGTTCTTTAACCTTCACTCCAAGGAAAATCCTCCGGCAGCGGCGCCGGTATTTCGCAGGTGCTCTCCACAACGTTGTATACCCCATTACGGGGAGAATCGAGTATACCCATCATGATATCGAACACATGAAAGGCCATTGCGCCGCTGGCTCGAGGTGCTCTGCCGTCTCTTACCGCATAGGCCAGATCGGCCAACCCCAGCCCCCTCGAGTCCTCGTTGTAGCCGTGGTTGTTGACCGCCACCTCCCAGGCTTCACGGTTTTTGGGTCGCGGTTTGTACTCCCAGCGGGAGGTCTGCCTGGTCTTGTACAACAACTGACCGCCGAAAATATTGGTGCCATCGGTCGGGTCTGGATCGGGCAGGCAAAGGGTGCCAAGTTCGCCGTAGATTTCCAGCCGCGGAAGCATCGAATCCCAGATATCAAAACTCATCATCAGTGAACCGATCACCCCGCTGGCAAATTCCAGCATGCCGCAGACATGGGTATCGACCTCGACCTTCATCATTTCCCCATACCGCGGCTGCGACTCTATCATCCTCTCAGCAAACGTACGCCGGGAAAAACCACAGCTTCTCTTTACCGGCCCGAGCAGGGAAATCATTGCCGTCAGGTAATAGGGACCGAGATCGAGCAGGGGGCCGCCGCCTTGCAGATAATAAAAATCGGGGTTCGGATGGTGGCGTTCGACCCCGTGGGTGCAGGCAAAGGCGCTTACTCCGGTGGGTTTACCGATCACCCCCTCATCGATGAGCCGGCGGCAGGTCTGGACTCTGCCGCCCAAAAAAGTATCCGGCGCGTTTCCCACATAAAGCCCTTTGGCTTGGGCCAGGTCGAGAATCTTCTTGCCGTCTTCGATTGAAGTTGCAAACGGTTTCTCTGAATAAACATGCTTTCCCGCCTCCAGCGCTTTGAGGCTTACTTCCGCATGCGCAGAAGGTATGGTGAGATTGAGCACGCAATCGATGTTGGGATCCTGAAAAATCTCCTCCGGACTGCACGCCCTGGGAATACTATACTGCTCCGCTTTGGTTCGCGATTCCGCGATATCCAGGCTGGCGCAGGCAACCACATCGAGTATGTCGAATTTCTGGCAGGTCTGCAGATAAATATCGCTGATTACGCCGCAGCCAATAAGGCCAACACGAAATTTTTTCATGCGTAAAACTCCTCATGGTCGGGGTCTTACCATTTCGAGTGCCCAGTAAAGACATGGCGGCAGCCAGCGCAGCGCCTCCCGACCAAAAGTGTGATGATAAATGAGGCAGCAGGGTACACAAGTGCTTGGATTTCCTGAGTACCAATCGAAAATTTGATCTTCCCAGCCGGCCTGATAGAGCTAGCCGGCATAACCGAATGTTCGGGGCAACCACAAGACAATATCCGGGACCAGAATGAGTACAAACAGCGCACCGATCAACACGGCGATAAAGGGCCAGGTTTCGCCAATGATCTCTCCGAGTGAGATACCGGTCACCGCATTGATCACGAACAGCAGCATACCGAACGGTGGGGTAATCAATCCGATCATGGTGTTGATTACGGCGATTACGCCAAAATGAACGAGATCAATGCCAAGCTGACTGCAGGCCGGTATGAACAGCGGAAGTATGACCAGGATTATGGTGGTGGCTTCCAATAAGGCTCCAAGGGCAAGCAGCAGAATATTGACCCCGATAATGAAGACCAGCGGATGAACTTCGAGTTCCACGAGGACCCCTGCGAGACGGTTGGGAATATTCTCCGAGGCGACCACGTAATTAAGGATCAGGGCGCCGGCGATTACCAGGCCGACTGCCGCAGAGGCTCGGGCGGAATTGACGAATATCCTGTAGAGCGATGAGACGCTCAGGGCCCGGTAGAAAAGCCCGGCCAGCAGCAGGGCATAGGCGGCGGCAACTGCGGCGCCCTCGGTCGGGGTCGTGACCCCGCCATAAATTCCATAGAGCAGAATTACCGGCATCATCAACGCGGGAAAGGCGTTAAGCGTCATTTTCGGTAATTTCGTCAGCGGTATCGGATCATCCTTCGGAAAATCCCGCCGGGATGCAATGAAGGCATTCAAGGCCATGAGGACCACACCGATAAAAATGCCGGGAAGGATGCCACCAAGAAATAGATAGCCGATTGATTGATCTGAAATAAGGGCGTACATCACCATCGGGATCGAGGGGGGAATGATCGGCCCGATGGTTGCCGAGGCGGCCGTGATGGCTGCTGCATATCCCCGGGGGTAGCGGCCGCCCCGGGTCATCATATTGATAATGATCTTGCCGATGCCAGCCGCATCTGCAATGGCTGAACCGGACATGCCGGAAAAGATAAGCGAGGCGACCACATTCACATGCCCCAGGCCACCTCGGAAACGTCCCACACAGGCAACGCACCAGGCCAGCAGCCGGTCGGATATGGTGCCGGCGTTCATTATGTTTGCAGCTGCGATAAAGAGCGGCACGGCGAGCAGCACAAAACTGTCATACAATCCCCACAGCGCTTGCTCTCCGGCCAAGGCGATGTCCTGCCCGCTAACCGCCAGATAGACTATTCCTGCCAGAATGGTAGAGTGACCGATAGGTGTGCCGATACCGGCCAGAAACAGAAGGGTCGCAAGGCATAGTGCAAAAGAAACACTCATCATGCCCCCCCTTCCATTTTTTCATCCGCTTCTTCACCTGGAGCACCATTCTGAATCATTTCGCTTAATTCCAGGTTATCTTCAGGCAACCCGTGGCGGACAAGCTTGACAAAGCGCCAGGCATAGACAGAAATAGCGGAAACGAGAAAGATCGCATAGATGCTGAAAATCGTACGCATCGGGATTTTCAGGATGGCACTCTTCTTGATTTTCAGAAAGTCAATGAAATCCCAGGTGGGATAAAAAGAATAACCCAGACCGACGACAATGGCGGCCGAACCCAGCAAGGCGAAGAGCCGGCGTGTGCCCGGTCGAACCGAGCTGTAGAGTACGTCAAAGGTGACATGTTCATCATGCCGCACAACGAAGGCACACCCCCAGAACACCAGCCAGAGCCAGAGGGTAAGACACACTTCGAGTGTCCAGCCTATGGGTTGATTAATTACATATCGTGAAAAAACCTGGAGCACAAAGGTGAGGAACATGGCGGCAAGCATTGCTGCCACCACGCCCTCAGCAGCCGCGCGGAGCCAGCCTATGAGCATTTTGGTTATCTGCATAAGTAGACTCCTCCGTGGGTTAGATCACAACGAGTTGATCTTTTCGAGCAGACCCTCTGGCCAGGATTTGGCAATCTCCGACTCTAAATACATTTTTTGAACGCGCTCGCGAAACGCATCCAGATCAGGTTCGTAAACCTGCAGGCCTTCTTCTCGCAAAAAGTCTTGCAGTTCTTTTTC
>JARFQM010000266.1 GCA_029287755.1 Desulfofustis sp.
TCGCGGGTCATATCCTCGGTCGCCGGTCCCAGATCATCCGCCGCATGGCATGAGGCGCAATGGCTCTCAAACAGCTCCAGGCCGGGGTCGGCCACCGCGGTTCCGGAAGCCTTGGCAGCGGGCTCCTTGCCGTGCAGTCCCGTGGCAATATAGGAGGCCAGCATGGCTGTCTCTTCCCGGGTGCCGGCGAAGGGCGGCATAAAGTAGCGCACCTCGTGAATCTTGCCAATATAGGAGACCAGGGCCTTGTGGCTCATGTGCGAGGTCTGGGCCATCAGGTCGTTGTTGAACCCGTTCAGGGTATGGCAGGCGTAGCATTGCTGGATGAAAAGCTCACGGCCCCCTTCGAGCTGATTTTCGGGATCGATATCGCGCTCCTCCACCCACAGCGCCGTCTGCAGATAACCTTTGTCGTTCAGGGCAGGCAGGTCTTTTTTGAAGATCATGTTGGAATAGACCACTTCGTTAATCGCATAGGGCCTTCTCGCCGCTTCCCGGATCCACTCGAATGACCCCAGCAGCACCAGTGCCCCGAGCATGGCCGCCAGAGCAGTTGTTCTGGTATTGAGCGTCGCTTTGAAAAAACCGAAGACAAGACTCAAGGCCACGACTACGATGACGGCAGCCACCCCCCATTGCCCAGCGGCGACTATGGTTGGCGATGTGCCGAGCACCAGTTCCCGGGCCGGATCCGGCAGAATCGAAATGTACCAGGCGGCCGCCGGCGCGGCCGCCGCCAGGGCCAGCAAAGACCACTTAGCGGAAAACCTGGTCATGGCAACCCGGACGGACTGGTCGCGGGTGAATGAAGCGGTCAGATAACCGTACACGCCGGCAAGCATGACCGCCATGCAGGTTCTGAAGAGCAGCGAGGGCCAGAAGCTGGGGTTGAAGAAACCGCTCCAAAAACTCTGGTTTTCAAGCCAGCTGCCGGGGGTAAGCATAAAACCGATGATGCCGTTGATCAGGAACAGCGACATCCAGGCGCTGATGAAATAGACCCAGCCTACCTTGAGGTGAGTGGCGCTGTCCATTCTGCCGAACATATAGAAATAGACAAAGGCGGCACTGATCTCGACCACGAAAAACACCCACTCGGCGGCCCAGCCGAAAACGAAGATATGAATGAGAAGGGAGGTTGCCGCCGGGTTGACCAGGGCGATGATAAACCAGATACCGACTCCGGTGATGGAGCCGAAGACCATGGTCAGCAGCAGAAAAAACCGGGCATGGCGTCTGGTGAACTCAAGGATGGCCTCGGAGCCTTCCCGCAAACCCTTCTTTTCCGCATAGATCAGGTACAGTCCGCCGCCCACCGCAAAATGGGAAACGAACACGTGCAGAACCGCAATTATTGCGATCAGCAGTCCACCGCCTATCTCCGGCAAATACCATACTGGATAATTCATCGCTGCTCCTCATTGTGATGCGTGGTAATGAGGACACCTTACTAAAATTCTACGCCTCGATCAATTACGACAGCGTGGCATAAGATCTTGAAACCAGTACCGATTATTCGCGTTCGACCGGGTTTTTCAAGACCCCTATTTTGTCAATTTCAACCTCGACCACATCGCCAGGGGCCAGCGGCCCCACCCCTTTGGGTGTTCCGGTAACGATCAGATCACCCTGCACCAGGGTGATCTGCTTTGAGATAAAGGCAATGGTCTCGCGGATGGGAAAAATCATCAGGCTGGTATTGGCATCCTGCACCACCTCGCCGTTCAGCCTCGTCTGAATGGCCAGATTCTGAGGATCGCCGATCTCTTCGTGGGTAACTACCCTGGGACCTATGGGGCCAAAGGTATCGAGAGACTTGCCGCGGAACCAGCCCGCCTGATCGTGCTTCTGAAAATTTCGCTGACTCACGTCGTTGAAGCAGGTATAGCCAAGGATATGGTCATAGGCCTCGGCCTCGGTGATATTCTTGCCGCCCTTGCCGATGATCACGCAGAGCTCTCCCTCGTAGTCGGTCCGGCAGGTCCTGAAGCCGTACTCATCGAGAAAGGCGGGGATAACAATGGGCTCGCCCGGGCCGACCAGGGTATTCTGCGTTTTGGGAAAGAGAATCGGCTCAGCCGGTATCTCATCCTTGAAGCGTTCACTGTCGGCCTCGGCACTTTCCTTGATGTGCTCATAGTAGTTGAGGCCCAGGCAGATTATTTTCTGCGGCTGCAGCCGATAGGTTTCGCCATTGCTCATCGGCAGTTCGATCGTCATGTCATGCTCCTTCACTGTTTTGGGTTGTTGGCGCTCTCCGTTGCTCCAAAAAGGTCGCTGGTCACTCCACTCATCTCTTCATGTTTTGCTGGAAATAGACACTATTGTAATTATCTTGGAATGTAAATCTAAGCGTTGATGAATAATCCACCTCATGAAGAGATGCCAATGAAAAAAATTGTCGTTTTTGCCGCCGTCCTGGTTCTCACCGTCACCTCATTGGCCCTTGCCGATGAACAGGTTCAGTTCAACATCATCAATCTCAGGGCAGAACAGGCCAAGGAAGTGGCCAACGACGTCATGGTGGTGATCATGCAGGCCGCGGCCCAGAAGAACAGCGGTAGTGAGGCAGCCCAAAGCGTCAATGAAATCATGGCCTGGGCCGACACGATTATCTCCGCCGACCAGAAAATAAAACACCGGACTTTAAACTATCAGACCCGCCCGGTCTACCAGAACAAGACCATCACCGGCTGGTCGGCAAGCCAGCAGCTGCAGCTGCAGAGTGATGACATCGAAGCCTTGACGAAGATGGCGGGAACCCTTCAGCAGCAGCTGCAGATCGTCTCCATGCGTTTTCAGGTCAGCCCTGAAAGACGTGAGGAGGAGCTCGACACCCTCATCATCGAAGCACTGGAAGCCTTCCGCAGCAAAGCCGAACTGGTCACCCGGACGCTGAAAGCCCAGGATTATCGGCTGGTCAACCTATCCATCGATGAAAACGGCTATCCCATGCCCTACCCCGCCGTCGTCCAGGCCGAGGCCATGGCAGCCCGGGCGGCTGCGCCCAGCGTTGAAGCAGGCGAGTCCAAAGTTCAAGTGAGTGTAACCGGCTCCATTCAGCTGATCTTCTAACAATTCTTCTCAATCCCGGAATCGATGCCTCCTGTCTGTTGACATCGAGGTGACGCCGGTTCTGATCCTGCTCTTACTTGCAACCACATTGTGGCATGATTATTTAGGTGTTGAGCATTAGCAGATTCACCTTTATCGAGGTTTTCCCTTAGATGCACACGTCAGTCTCCGACCGCAGCGAAGTTGCCCTGGCCTTCGAAAACCAGTTTGCCGACACACTTCCCGGTGACCAGGATCACCACAATACACGACGCCAGGTCACCGGAGCCTGCTACTCCTTCGTGGCCCCCACGCCCGTTTCCGCGCCTGTGCTGGTGGCCTATTCAAAAGAAGCGGCGGCAGAGCTGGGACTGCACGAGGAAGACTGCCGCTCTCCCTGGTTCACCGACATGTTCTCCGGCAACCTGGTGCTCGCCGACATGAAGCCCTATGCGATGTGCTACGGCGGCCACCAGTTCGGCACCTGGGCAGGCCAGCTCGGCGACGGCCGGGCCATCAATCTCGGTGAAATCGTCAACGGCGGCGATCAGCGCTGGGCGCTCCAGCTCAAAGGGGCCGGGCCAACGCCCTACTCCCGTTCCGCAGACGGGCTGGCGGTACTGCGCTCCTCGCTGCGTGAGTTCATCTGCAGCGAGGCCATGCATCATCTGGGTATTCCCACCACCCGGGCTCTGAGCCTTATCCTGACCGGCGATCGGGTACTGCGCGACATGTTTTACGACGGTCATCCCGAGCTTGAACCGGGTGCGGTGGTGTGCCGGACCTCCACGTCGTTCCTCAGGTTCGGCAATTTCGAGATCTTTTCGGCCCGCAAGGAATATGATGTGCTCGAAGAGCTTCTGCGCTTTACCATAAAAAACGATTTTCCTGGCATTGACGACTCCAGCGGTGCGGACAGCTACCTGGAGTGGTTTGCGGAGGTGTGCCGCAGGACGGCTGTTATGATCGTGCACTGGATGCGGGTCGGCTTCGTCCACGGGGTCATGAACAGTGACAACATGTCGGTGCTTGGCCTGACCATCGACTACGGTCCCTATGGCTGGCTTGAAGGATACGACCCGACCTGGACACCCAACACCACCGACGCCCAGGGGCGGCGCTACTGCTACGGCAACCAGCCCTACATGGCCCAGTGGAACCTGATGCAGCTGGCCAATGCCATCTTTCCGGTGGTCAAAGAAGAAAAAAGGCTGCAGGAGGCGCTCGACACCTACAGGTTGACCTTTCAGGAAGAATGGCAGCGGACGCTCAAGGCCAAACTCGGGCTGTACACCACTGAAAAAAACGACGATCAGCTGATCTCATCGGTGCTGGAGCTGCTCACCAAAACCGAAACGGACATGACCATTTTCTTCAGGAATCTGGCCCATGTGGAGATGTCCGAAAAGAACGGCGACAGGCTTCTGGAAATTGTCTCGGACGCTTTTTATGCCCCCGACGACATCGATCAGGATCATCTCAACGACCTGAAGAGCTGGCTCCACCTCTACCGGCTGAGAATGAGGCGCAACGAGCTGGACGATGAGGAGCGGCGAAAACGCATGAACCTGGTCAACCCCAAATACGTCTTCAGAAATTATCTGGCCCAGCAGGCCATCGACAAGGTTGAACAAGGAGACTACTCAGAAGTGGAGGAGCTTCTCGATTTGTTCAGAAATCCCTATGACGAACAGCCCGAACGTCAGCGCTACGCCGCCAAAAGGCCGGAGTGGGCCCGTAACAAGCCCGGCTGCTCGATGCTGTCCTGCAGTTCCTGAT
>JARFQM010000357.1 GCA_029287755.1 Desulfofustis sp.
GTCGTTGAAGACGATGAATCCGGTATCGATCGCAGCCTGCTCGCTGTTGTAGTCGGTCGTGACCGTATGGGTATGACCGCCAATGTAATCGGCCGCTTCGAACAGGGTAATATCCATACCCTTCTTGTTAAGGTAGTAACCGCAGGTCAAACCGGCAATTCCGCTGCCGATGATAGCGATCCGCTTATTCTCCATGTTTCACCAGTCGCTGCGCTATCCTTAGCCATAGTGCTTCTGGGATCATCGAAAGGGCCTTGAGTATGAAGGTGAAGCGCTTGGGAAAATGGATTTCCAGCTGGCGTTTATCAATTCCCCGGCGAATTCGTTTCGAGGCGTCTTCGACACTCAGGCGAAAGGGCATGGAAAAATCATTTCGATCGGTCAGCGGTGTCTTCACAAACCCGGGGCACACCAAGCTCACATCGATGTTTTCCTGAAAAAGATCGATACGCAGGGTTCTGATCATGTATTCTATGGCGGCCTTGGAGGCACCGTAGGCCTCGGCTCGGGAGAGAGGAAGGTAGGCCGCCGAAGAACCCACCCCAACCAGATGGGGGCGCACCCCCTGACGCAGCAGCGGCAAAACGCCCTCGATACAAACCGCCATCGACTCAACGTTGCTGCGCATAACGCGGCTTACCAGTGCACTGTCGAAGTCCGGCAGGTTGATGTATTCGCACGAGCCGGCGTTGAGTATAGCCAGGTCGATGGGAGTCATCGCCGCAAACCAGTCAAGGGTCGCTGCCCGGTCCGCGAGGTCAAGCCTGACCGCCTGCATACCGGCACTGCTGAGTTCATCCAGCGCGGTCTGATTGCGGCCCAAAGCCCACACCTGGTGATTGTCGTGGTGATAATCGAGCGCAAGCTGCCGGCCGATCCCCGAGGTTGCCCCGGTAATCAGAATTCTCATGATCCCAGCCTCCTGTTGATCGACCTGACGACACCTCCAAGCACCGGAAGATGCTGGTAGAGCATGGAGCCCAGATCAAAATAATCGCGGTGGTGAAAAACTTTATCCGAATCGGAAAAATGCAGAAATGACGATCCCGGCACCTCGATGACACGGCCGCTTTGCAAGCGCGGATGGGAAAAGTGCATAATCCATTGCACGTAGCCGCGCTGCTCAAGGCGCATTGGCTCGTGAAAATCAAAGTCCACCGAGGTTACATTGGCGTAAAGTTTCTCGAAATAGGAGCGCAGGTTGTCGAGCCCGTTAATTTCATGGGCAGGATCCACGAAGCGGATATCGTCGGTATAGATTTCTGCGAGGCGGTGCAGATTTTCACTCGACAGCGACTTGAAGATTTCCAGGAAATCTTTCATCGAGATTCTCCATCCCGGCTCGGACCAGCCGATGAGCCAACCAGCTGTTTCTGCAATGCGGAACTAAGGGGCTTGTTTGGCGAAAGCCAGATGCCGAAGTACGCCTCACTGAACTCTTCGGACTGGATGGCAACCAGTTGTTCCGCGTTCAGGTTGAGGGTGGTCAAACCGGTATCTGCATCGTAACATAAAGTGTACGAATCCCCTTTGTCAACAGGTCTGTAAGCGCTGTGCAGGGCATCCACATGAGTCTTGAGGCGCTCAAGACGTTCCGGCGGATGTTGCCGTTCGAGCACCATGTTGGCTCCCTTGACGAAATCGTTTGGTTTGAGTCCCACCTCGTACTTCAAGAGCAGACACTTTGACACTTCGGGGCTCAGAATACGCCCCTGGTCTTTCGCGTCGGGAGCGTAGAGATGGGCGTCGTATACCTTTATGAAGCCCATGTAGCGGGCATCACCCTCAGCGATGAGGGTCATGGAATCCACCGAGCCGGCGGCTGCGGCTGGCAGCAGGAATAATGAAACAACAAGTAAGATAGCGTAGTATTTAAAGATATTCATGATCAATCCTTTGTGAATGCAATGGTGATGTCACCCAGGTTAATGCCGAATTTGCTCATCGAGGCTCTGTTCAGAAGGACCTGGTCCGGCTGCAGAAACATCCAGTCGTCGAAATGAATTTTCCAGGTTGAGCCTTCGGTTTCAACGTTGAGGTGGTAGCGCCAATTGAGCGCGTTGCCGGAGGAAATTCCCTGGGCCGTACCGACCACATCGTCGGCGGTACCCACATAGATGCCGGCAGCGGTTTTCTTGATGGTCCAGATTCTCGTACTTTCCTCGCCATCACTCCAGCTGAATTGTTCTTCAAGCACAAGAGTGTTCTCATCGGTAAAAGTGCCGTCAATCGCAACGACAAACTGTCGCAGCAGTTTTCCGCTGCGGTTCTGGACTATGCCCCAGCCTGATGTCTCACCTTCGAAATAGGAAAAAATATCAAATGCAGGCTTGTTGTCCGCATACTGCGTGATGTCGACTTTGGAGCAGCCCACCAGCAAAAAAGCAAAAAAAATTCCTAGAAAATATCTCATCATCTTCCTCTTTTCTCGAAAGTGCACATAGGAGTTTCACTCCATTAAAACAAAATATAAGCTGCATCACCCCACCGACAATGGGGGCAAAAAGATTGTGTTATAATAGTAAATACTATCGATATAACGCCGGCTGTAATTCCGTGCGTCACGATTTTAGAAAACAATAACCATGCCTTACGCCTGTGCCAGGAGAACGCGGGTGGGGCCGGGTGCCCTGCGCTGCTCCACAGGGGGCCTGGTCACCGGGCTTTCATGCAGAGCAAGCCGGTTGCGCTGCTCAGGCGTGATTGCGCAGTTTGAGCTCCACCGGGTGCGGGTTCAGATAGTGCTGCTGCATGAGGTAAGGTTCCTGGTATTTCCTGATGTAATGGTTGATCAGGGTTACCGGCACGATAAGCGGCACAATGTTGTCTCTGAACTGGTCGATGACGGTCAGCATCTCCTGTTTCTCGTCTGCGCTTATCACCTTCTTGAAATAGCCCATCATGTGCATGAGGACGTTGACGTGCTTTTTGACGGTCGGTTTGAGCCGCATGGCCGCCATCAGCAGCTCCTGGTAGCGCTCGATAAAGACGTCGAGGTCAAGGCTGCCTGCCTGGGCCATCAGCCTCCCCATTTCCCGGGTGTGTTTCTCGCTGTGGGAGAACAGAAGAAGCTTGTGGGTGGTATGAAAAGCGACCAGCTTGGCGGCGGTCGGGAAGTCGGCCACCTCCCGCCAGCGCTGATAGACAAAGATCTGTTCGATAAAATTTTCGCGCAGCAGCGGGTCGTGAAGGCGTCCTTCCTCTTCGGTGGGGAGCAGTGGAAAATGCTCTTGAAAGACGCGGGCGAACAAGCCGACCCCCACCGCTTGGGGAACGTTATTGCGGTCATAGACCTTGACGCGCATCATACCGGACGAGGGAGATCGGTTTTTGAAAATGAAACCGATAAGGTTTTCCTTTTCCAGTTCCACGACCCTTTTCCTGGCCCAGGAAAGCATTCGCTCGGTGTGATCAACACCGGTTTTGTTGGTGACCAGCCTCGGTGCCTCAACATCTCCGACCAGCCGCATTGCCTCCCTGGGGATGGGCAGGCCGCATTCGACCTCGGGACACACCGGCACGAAGGTGAGGTACCTGCCCAGGGTTTCAGTGATGTAACGGTCATGTTTATGGCCGCCGTCAAACCTGACTTTGTTGCCGAGCAGGCACGAACTAATACCAATGGTTATCTTTTTCTCAAATTCCGACATGGGCGTTACCTCCTGAAAGAGAAGTATAGTATACCTTCTCCTGATTTTGTCGATTAAAAAGCAATCCACTCCGTCTGGCAGCGAGCAGTCGACGGCAGGCTAGGAGCCCCCCTCACCTTGCTCATATGCCTGACCATATCCCTGGCTGCACAAAGAATATAGCAGCAAGGCGGACCTGTTATTATAATAGCCTGTAAGATTGAACGGCCTCCATGGAGGCCGGCTATATGAGGATCTTGCCGATCAGATGACCATGCCCATCAGGAGTGAGATAGTCAAACGCACCATGACCGCCTGCGCCGCCGTGAGTGGGTGTGCCCTGGCACTGATGATTTCCTCGGCGGTCTCAGCGGATTTGCAGAGTGTGCAGACCGACTTGAGCACCACCATCCTGTCTCTTGACAAGACCCGGAAGGCGGTGATCGAATACCACTTGTCCGCTGCCGGCAGGGCCGAGCCTGCCTATTCCCGGGAAGAGGGCCTGCTATTCGCTGCCTACCTCGAAGGCCGTATCACACATTATTGCCGAGCGCTCTACCACAGTGGCGGCCCGCAGAGTCTGGAGGGCCTTCCGTGCGGGTCTCCGGCTCAACTGCTGGCCGGAGATCCGCGGTTCGAATCGGTTCCCAATTTTTCCGGGCAGACCAGCGGAGAAAAGGCGGCCCGTCTGGAGGAGGAATTCACCGCTGCCCTGGGAGAGTTCGATGAAATGCTGCTGCAGGAGCAGGAAAAGGTGGCCGCCCGCATCCCCCGGCAGCGCGAAGACGGCAGTGGAAGTCAGGCGGGACAGCCAGGCCAGGACGGTGAACCTGAGACAACATCCGAAAGTACCGGTGGAGGAGAGGAGCAGGCCGCTGGAGGCGCTGACATCGAGTCCGGGGGAGGTCCGGAGCAGGGTGCGACCAATGAGGGCGCCGGGCAGGGCAGTGCCGCAGGCTCACGGCGGCCGCCCTCCCAGGGCCCCAGGGAATTAGCAGAGGATGACGACGTGGTCGCCCGCCAGCTGCGCGAGGCGGCAGAGCAGGAGACCGACCCGGAAGTAAAAGAGAAGCTCTGGGAAGAATACCGGAAATACAAAGAAGGAACTAAATGAGACACCATAACTACAGAGTCAGGCTGCGGGAAAGATTCCTCTTGGCCATGCTGGGCTATGCACTTGCCATACTCGCCGCAGCCCTGATGAACGGCTGCGCATCCGTCCCGGGAAAGCAGGTTGCCGACCAGGTGGCCCCGCTGACCCCGGAACGCGAGCTTAGCGATGCGGAACTGCTCAACGTATCCATCCAGGTTTTCGATCCCGGGCAGTTGCCTGAAGATCCCGATAAACGAAAGGGGCTGTCGCCGGAAATAAGGGAGGCAGAGTCTCGTTTCGCCCCGATCCATCTCAAGCATACCCTCCAGAGAGCCGGGTATTGGGGGGTGGTGAGGGTTGTTCCCGACCAGGATGTGGGGTCCGAGGTATTGGTGCAGGGAGCGATACTCCATTCAGACGGCGAAAATGCGTCTCTTGAAATAACCGTAACCGACGCCAGAAACGTGGTCTGGTTTAAACGGGCCTACGCGGAAACGGCCAGAGCTGAGGAGCATATTGGTGTGGAGATGGAAAAAGAGGATGTGTTCCAGGATCTCTTCAATACCATCGCCAACGATCTTGCCGTTCACAGAAACAGCCTCGGCGCCGGGGAAATCGAGGAAATCAGACAGATCGCCGCGCTGAACTACGCCTTCTCGATGGCTCCGGAGGCCTTTGGACCCTACATCGCTACCGGTGAAGATGGGCGGGTGTCGCTGCAGAGATTGCCGGCCGCAGGGGATCCGATGCTGGAGCGGGTGGAAGCGGTCAAGGTCCGGGACGATCTGCTGGTCGACACCATCAATGACTACTACGACATCTACTACCAGGATCTCTGGGAACCGTATTCCAACTGGCGCAGGTACCGACACGAAGAGGTGACCACCTTGCGAAAGCTTGAACGCCAGGCCCTGACCCGCCAGATTCTGGGAGTAACGGCGATTGTCGGTGCCATTGCCTTGGGCACGGCCGGGGACTATGAAACCGCGGTTCGAACCAGGCCGCTCCAGGACGTGCTGATCGCCGGCGGAGCCTATTCGGTCTACAGCGGTCACCAGGTGCGCCAGGAAAGCAAGATCAACCAGGAGGCCATTGAAGAACTGGGCTCATCATTTTCCTCGGAGGCCGAACCGCTGACCATAGAAGTGGAAGGTCAGACTGTGCGGCTCACCGGTTCTGCCGAGCAGCAATACGCCACCTGGCGCAGTATGCTCAAACAGATATACGCGCAGGAAACTGGATTGATAGGTGAATCCGAGACCCTGCCGGAACTTGCGCCGGCGCCGTCAGAAGAGCTGAATGGACAGCAGTAAACGGCCGCATGGTCGAGAACATCTCAAGGAGCAGCTGGTCCCGCCGGGTGGCGGTCCTGCGCCGCTGCAGGCCGGTCGACGAAAGGCCTTGCTGACCTCGGTTATCCTTTTTGCCTTACTGCTGGGGGGGGCAGTCGGGGTATTGGTATTTCAGCCCGCCGACAAGGCACCGCCGGTGTCGACCGCGCCGCCCCCGGAAACGGCACCGGTGGCGCCGGCCCCTGCAGCGGTTGAGAAGCAGGCAACCCAGACGCGGCAGTCCAAGACTGTCGAACCGGAGACTATGCAGCAGGTAGAGCCCGCCCCAGAGGAGGCGGCGGACGGTGCGGCAGCAAAGGCCAGAGAGCGATTCTGGGCTCTCAAGATTGAAGCTGAAGCGCAGGGCGCCGGCAGCTGGGGCCCTGAGGAATACGATCAGATCATGGCCCAGCTCGAAGAGGCTGATGCCGTGCTGAACGGGGGGACGGTGCAGGATGCTGCACAGAGGTATGAACGGCTTTTAAACGATCTGCAAGCCCTGCTCGACACCAGGGAGCAGCGCTATCGGCAGGCCCTGGCAGCAGGGCAGCTCGGTTTGACGGATGAGCGGCCTGAAGTGGCCAGGGATCATTTCGATCGGGCGCTGGTCATCGAGCCTGCGAGCAGGGAGGCGCAGCAGGGCCTCGAACTGTCTGAAAAACTGTCCGGCACGCTTACGGCGTACCACCGCGCCCTCGAGCTTGAAGCGAGGGGCCAGCTGGAGGAGGCGTTGGTGAAGCTGGAGACGATAATTAATTCCGGCTCAGAATACGAGCCGGCCCGGGCAGCACGCGACAGGATACAGGAGCGGCTGAACCAGGTGGCCTTCGAGGGTGAAATGAGCAGTCTTTTCTCGGCCCTGGAGGTCGAGGATTTTTCATCCGCCCAGCGCTCATTGCAGACCCTTGACAATTTGGGCATTCACCGGCAGGAGGTCGAACAGGCGGCGGCCCTGCTGGCGGAAAGACAAAGGCGCAGCGAAATCGATCGATTAAAAAACCAAGCCGAGGGGTACCGGGCAGGGGAACAGTGGCAGCAGGCTCTCGAAACCTATGGGGAGATCTTACGCCTTGACGGTGACCTTCTCTTTGCCACCGCCGGTCAGCAGGAGTCAGCCAGGCGGGCAGAGCTTGACGCATCTTTAAGCGATGCCGTTGAGCGTTCCCACCGGCTGCAGGATGCTGCACAGCGCTCCGCCGCCGCCGGCCTGCTGAGCTTTGCCAAACAGATCGAACCGCAGGGGCCCAGGCTGCGGACCCAGATAGACGCACTTGAAACCCAGCTCGAGAAGTTCAGCACTCCGGTAACCGTCACGCTTGAATCGGACAATCAGACCCATGTCACCATCTATCACGTGGGTCGGATCGCCCCCTTCTTCACCAGGGAGATAGATCTGCACCCGGGCACCTACACCGTGGTCGGCAGCAGGGCCGGCTATCGGGATGTGAGGAAGAAGATAACCGTCGCCCCCGAAAACAGCCCTAACCGCTATGAGATCAGGTGTGAGGAAGCGATTTGAGTCGATTTATCACCATCAAACAAGTGGATGGAACGGAAGACCAATTTTCCGACAGGGATCTGCCGCTTACCATCGGCTCAGGGCCTGGCCACCATATCCGCATGGAGGGCAGCGCTGAGCCGGCCGCCTATATCGATGACGCCCAGGGGCATCTGTTCATCCAACCGGCACAACATGTTGCCGTGCCGCTGCTTCACAATGACCGCCAGTTGACCGAATCGGCCTGGCTCAAGTCTGGCGATACGCTGCGCTGCGGTCCGTTCCTGGCTCGCTTCGAACGCAGCGGCGACCGCATCGTTTTCAGGGTTGCCGAGGAACGGGCCGTTGACTCACCGGTTTTGTCGCCCCCGCCCCACCCTCCGCCGGGACCTAGCGGCCAGAACAACGGGGGCGATGAGCTTCCGGTGGATATCGCACCTCCGACCAGAACTTCGGGGAGGAAAAAAATAGGTGTCGCCGCCATCGCCTTTTTCTTTCTGGTCTTGAGTTGCGCAGTGGGATATGTGCTGCTGGCCCGTCCCCTTGAAGTCATCGTCTCGCCCGAGCCGGATTCGCTGGACGTCTCGGGTCCATTTCCGGCCGTCAAGATCGGCAGCCGCTATCTGCTGCTGCCGGCTCTCTATTCAGTGGCCATAGAAAAGAGGGGCTACCACGATTTTCGCACCGAAGTGCAGGTCGGCCAGGGCGGGCAAAGTTCTCTGCAGGTGCCGCTGGAGAAATTGCCGGGCCTGCTCAATCTTCGTGTCACCCCGCCTGACGGGGTGCAGGTCTATTCTGCAGACCGCTTGCTGGGCACTACGCCGCCGGCTGCGGTAACAATTGCCCCTGGCCCCCATACCCTCATCCTGAGCAAACCACGTTATCGCCCCTATCAGACCGAAATCGTTATCGAAGGCAGAGAGATTGTTCAGGATCTTGAAGTAACACTCGAACCCGACTGGGCCGACGTCACCATCGGCTCAGACCCCATGGGAGCAGAAGTGGTCGTCGACGGAACAGGCGCCGGCGCCACTCCGCTGACTGTGCCGCTGCTCAGCGGCCCCCACGAGATCGAACTTCGCCTGGATTTGCATAGTCCTCAGAGCCAGGCGATTATCGTCGAGGCTGGCGTCGAGGCGGATTATTTCATCAATTTGACGCCGCTGCCGGCCCTGCTGTCGCTGACCAGCATACCCGCCGGTGCCGCGGTCAGTATCGGCACCCAGTACAGGGGGACCACCCCGCTCTCTTTGACCCTGCCGTCAGGCATCGATCAGGATATCAGTCTGTCACGGCCGGGATACCTTACGCTCAATCACTCTATTTCCCTTGCGCCCGGGGAGGAACGGGATCTGCAACTCACCCTGGAAGAGGAGCTGGGAGTAGTGTTTCTGACCACCACTCCAGCCCAGGCGACGGTCACTATCAACGGCATCTCCCATGGTACTCTGCAGGGCGCCCTGAAGCTGCCGGTCCGGGCCCAGACCTTCGTGGTCAGTGCGCCTGGCTACCAAACCGTATCCCGGACGCTTACCCCGAACCCCGCCTTCAGCCAGCAGCTGGTGATCGAGCTGCCGGCCGATGCAGCAGCCGGGCCAGCCGTGGCACCTGCTCCGGAGGGCACGGTGTCATTGACCACTGCGGCCGGGCAGCGGCTGCGCCTTATCCAGCCGTCGTCCTTTATGATGGGTGCTCCGCGCAGGGAGCCGGGCCGCCGGGCCAACGAGCGTGAACGGCAGGTTATCATGAAACGGCCTTTTCTGATCAGTGAGACCCTGGTTACCAACGGCGAATTCAGAAAATTCAACGGAGGCCACCGGTCCGGAACCTACAAGGGCTATTCGCTCGATGGTGACAACCAGCCGGTGGTAAACGTGACCTGGGATCAGGCCGTTGCCTATCTCAACTGGCTCAGTGAACAGGACAACCTGGAACCGTTCTACCAGAAACAGGATAACGGTTATCGCGCAGCTGCGCCGCCGACCAGCGGCTACCGCTTGCCCACCGAGGCAGAATGGGCCTACACCGCCAGGCAGGCAGGGGTTCAGGAAATGCAGCGCTATCCCTGGCCGGGAGGTTTTCCGCCCCGCTCGGTGCTGGCCAATCTCGGCGACGAGTCCGCCCGGACGCTTCTCCCGCGGGTTGTACCGGGCTATAACGATACGTTTCCGGTCACCTCTCCAGTCGGCCATTTCCCGGCCAACCCGTCGGGTCTCTTTGATATAGGCGGCAATGCGTCTGAGTGGTGCCATGACTATTACAGCGCGTATACCGGAAAATTGGCAGAAGACATTGACCCGCTCGGGCCCGATATCGGCACGCACCGGGTGATCAGAGGATCGAGCTGGAAAGATGCGACGCTTGCCGAAACCAGGCTGAGTTATCGGGCCTATCGCAAGGAAGCGCGCAACAGTGTCGGCTTCCGTATTGCCAGGTACCCATGAAAAGAAAAAGATTGTCATTCGACTCAAGCGCCGCGCTGCCGGCGAAAAATCTCCTCCGGACGTTCTTCAGTGTCCGCGGCAACATGTTTGAGCGCACCGCCATCGTGCCCGCCCGCCCGCATGTTGCCCGGTACCCGCTGTTGATCCTTATCATCTTGTTCATTTTTGGCGGGCCTCTACAGGCGGAGGAGGGATCGGAGCCGGCGGACAAGGTGCCTGCGGGCGGCGAAGTAACCCGTGAACCCGCCCTGCAACAGGGCCCCGCCGAGACCGTCGTCTGGCCTCCACCGTTCAAACCCAGTGAAGAGATTGGCGCCGATTCCCAAATTTCCTTTCCCACAGATATCTAGGAGCGGTATGAACAGAGAACTGTTTCCCATCCAACTCGTCTATCAAGTGTTCACGCTGCTGATCGCCTTCATCATCGTGCATGCAGCCTATGTAACCGTTGTCCGGCCGAAGGCTGCGGAATTTATAACCTTTGAGCAGGAGCAGATTGCCCAGGACCCGGACTATGTGCAGCAGCGTAATTTTTTCGTAGTTATCAAGGATTACGAGCAGGAAGCCTGTTTCATACTGATGCTCTGGGCGCTCGCCATCCTCGGCTACAAATCCGTCTCGGCATATCGCCAGAAGCAAATCCTTGCCAATGACATCCTGGAGCTGCCGGCGACCCTTCCGGTGGGTCCGGAAGATACCAGAAGTCTGCTCGACCATCTCGCCGGGCTGCAGCCGCCGACCCGGGACTATCTACTGCCGCGGGCTCTGCGCCTGGGGATTCAGCGTTTCGGCGTAACCGGAAACATCCAGGACTCGGCCACGGCCGTGCGCGACTTGTGCGAATCTGAAATGGAACGGCAGGAGGCCGAACTCTCCATCATCAGGTATATAGCCTGGGCCATTCCTTCGGTGGGGTTTATCGGTACAGTCCGAGGCATCGGTTCTGCCCTCGGTTTAGCCAATCGTGCAGTCGCGGGCGATATCACCGGAGTGACTCAGAGCCTCGGAGTGGCATTCAACTCCACCTTCATTGCCCTGATCATCTCCATCGTTCTGATGTTCTTCATTCATCAACTTCAGCTTTTTCAGGAACGGCTGGTGCTCGACAGCGAAGCCTACTGCAACGATAACCTCATCGCCCGTTTGCGCACCAAACCGCTGCCCTGAGGTACAAAATGTCCTCCTTTACCCGGCGCCGGATATCGACTTTCAACCTCTCCTTCCTGGATATCATGTTCTGCGGTTTTGGCGCGGTGGTCCTGCTGGTGCTGATACTCAACAGCCACACGCAGAGCCGCCGCAGCGAGCACGTTGCCGACAGGTCGGCTGAATTGCGGCAGGCGGAAATGGAGCAGCGGCTGATGGGCGCCCATATCGAGCGGCAGCAGACCGAAATAAGCCGGCTCGAACGTTCAATTGCAAGCCTGGAACAGACCCGCACAGCTTTTTTGAACGAGCTGGAAGAGATTGACAACAAAACAATCCCGCTGAGCCGGAACCAATCTGCCCAGGGGCGCATCGCGGCCTTGCAGGAAGAACTGCTGCGCCTGGAGCAGGAACTGCAGGCCGTTGCCAGCCAGAAAGCTGCTGAGCGTGAGGCGGGCAGGCAGGTCCGACCTTTTGTCGGAACGGGAAACCGGCAGTACCTGACCGGATTGCGCCTCGACGGGCAGAGGGTATTGATCCTGGTCGACTCGTCCGCTTCGATGCTGGACCGCAGAATCGTCGATGTGGTGCGCCGCAAGGTGCGTGACGAAAAGAGCCGCCGGACTGCACCCAAATGGCTCAAGGCGGTGGCCACGGTGGAGTGGCTGGTGGCCAATCTGCCCCAGACCAGTTCGATTCAGATCCACCATTTCAGCACTTCTGTGGTCCCGCTGGCTGCAGGCGAAACAACGGGCTGGCTGCCGGTTACCCGGTTCGACCAGGTTGATAGCCTGATCGAGACCCTGAAAATGGTGGCGCCGTTGGGCGGCACCAACCTCGAGGCACCGTTTCTGAAGGCCCGCTCGCTGACTCCACCGCCGGACAATATAGTGCTCATCACCGACGGTCTTCCCACCCTGGGAAAGCGGGGAGCGAGGTCGACTACGATTAGTGGGCAGGCCAGGGTAAAACTCTACCGGGAAGCGATTAAAAGCCTGCCCGCCAAGGTTCCCGTCAACACCATTCTTTTTCCCATCGAAGGCGATCCCATGGCGGCGTCGCTGTTCTGGGAGCTGGCGGTGACCTCGGGGGGGTCCTTTTTAACTCCGACCAGGGACTGGCCATGAAAAGACGAAGACGGTCCATAGAGGTGTTCAACCTGTCCTTTCTCGATGTAATATCCTGCGGATTCGGCGCCATCGTGCTGCTGCTGGTCATCATGAAAATATCGGAGCCCGTGCTGATCAAAGAATCAACCAAAGATATCTCCCTCAGCATCGCCCGGCTCAGGGCCGAGGTCGTCTCTCTCAGGGACTCCTCAGCCGGACTCTACCAAACCAGTGCAGAGCTGCGCACCACTGAACAAGCCCTGCTCGAGCAGATTGGCGACCTCAACCTTCAGCTTGCCGGAGCGCGGGAACAGCAGAAAAACCTGCTGGTCCGCCAATCTTCCCAGGAGGCTATCATTGAGCAATTGTATCGGGCCCGGCAGGAGCTTACCGAGGAGATGCTTCGGCTGCAACGGCAGAAAGCTGCCATTCCTGTAAATGCTCCCATCGGGGGCATCCCGGTGGACAGCGAATTTATCATCTTCGTGATCGATACGTCCGGGTCCATGCAGCAGTTTGCCTGGCCGGCGGTGCGCAAAAAGATGCAGGAGATTCTTTCCATCTATCCACGGGTCCAGGGAATTCAGGTGATGAACGATATGGGAGACTATATGTTTTCCCAGTACGCGGGCCGCTGGATACAGGATACGCCGGCGCGCAGAAAAGCCATACTGGAGAGGCTCAGAAGCTGGACGCCTTTCTCCAATTCGAGTCCGGTGGAGGGAATTACCGCGGCCATCAGGAGGTTTTACGCTGCGGACAAAAAGATAAGCATCTACGTGTTCGGCGACGATTTCTCCCGCGGTTCCATCCAGGAGGTGGTCGACACCGTCGATTCGATCAATCGTTCACTTGGTGAGGGTTCCCGCCGGGTGCGCATCCACGCCGTCGGTTTCCCGGTATTGTTCGGCCATGCCGGAGCCGATATGAACGTGGCCCGGTTTGCTGCCCTGATGCGTCGCCTGGCCGAGGACAATGACGGCAGTTTTGTCGGCCTGACCGAGCTGTAGGGTGGCCCCGGCCACGCAGTTCAAGGGGGGTAAAGCCCCATGCCCACGTGTGGTGGTCGGTGATCGATTTTCTCTGCCGGGCTGCCCGAGGATGGTGAGGGAAGTTTGGCGTCCGGAGGAAAAAGTCTTTCACTTCGGACCTACCTGCGATAGATTTTCAGCCGATGGCCCGACAACGCTTCTCTATTCATTTATATCGAGGTGATCATGCACCCGTTTTCTGTTCGGCTCCTGATTCTGCTCTATCTGTGTGGCTCCGCGTTGCTGTTTCCCGCTTGTGCGACCCTGCCGCCGCGTCCGGATCTTGCCCATGAGCCGGCCCTGCCGCCTGCCGACTCCGGTTCACTCGCCATGCTTGCACAGCGCTTTACTGCCGCCAATGGGCCGGAGGCCTCCGGCTTTCACCTGCTGATCGACGCCCGCGAGGCCCTGGATGCGCGTCTGGCGCTTATCGACTCGGCGACGAGTTCCATCGACACGCAGTATTTCATCTGGAAAGGCGATGCGGTCGGGGTGCTGCTCTTCGACCGTCTTATGCAGGCGGCCGACCGCGGTGTCCGGGTGCGGATCATCGTCGATGACATCTGGCTCGGTTCCACCACCAGAAATCTGGCGGCCCTGAACGCCCATCCCAACCTGGAGATCAGAATATTTAATCCAAACCCGTCACGGGACTCTACCTTTGGTGGTTTTATAAACTATCTGGCCAGTTTTCAGGCACTCAACCAACGAATGCACAACAAGCTGATGATCGTCGACAACCATGCACTCATTGCCGGCGGCAGAAACCACGGCAACGAGTATTTTGGCCTGGGCAAAGAATTTAACTTCCTCGATGTCGATGTCATAGCCGTGGGCGGTGTGGTTGGGGAAAGCTCCAACGCCTATGACGACTACTGGAATGACAATGCGGTGTATCCGTTAACCCGCTTGATTGAGAAGCTGCCGGACAATACCCTGAAGGAAGTGCGCAGTGCGTTAAGTGAACTACTCGAGAAGTTCAGCCCGCAGCTTGTTTCTTATCACCTCCAGCGTCATGACTGGCAGCAGTCGCTCAACACACTCGAGGAGAATCTGCTTATCGGCGAAGCCCACTTTCTCCAGGACGACCCCGTCCAGATCGATGGCCAAAGCTACCGTTTGCTCGACATGATCTCCTACTTCTCTGATCCGACGACAGAAGAGTTTTTGTTGACTAGTCCCTATCTCCTTCCAGTGGATGCTTCTCTGCACAATCTGCGGGAGTCGGTCCAAAGGGGGGTGAAAGTGAAAATAATCACCAACTCCCTGGCCTCGACCAATCACACCCTGGTCAACAGCCATTATAAAAAGTATCGACGGCCTATTCTCAACACCGGCGCACGGCTCTTTGAGTTTCACCATCAGCCTTCGGGAACGGTCAGAAACTGGGCCGATGTCGAGCCGGTAAAAGCTCCTTTTATATCGCTCCATGCCAAAACGATTGTAGCCGACCGACGTCTCTGCTTTATCGGTTCTTTGAATTTCGATCCCCGGGCCTTGGTGATCAATTCAGAGAATGGATTGCTTATCAAATCGGAGGAGCTGGCGGGCGAACTGACCGATTTTCTCGAGTTCCTGGCTGCACCCGAGAACGCCTGGGAGTTGACCGTGGACAGATCCAACAGAATCCAGTGGCAGTCGGCCGAGACAAAGCTTAATGCCCAGCCGGCGCGCGGGGTATTACAGGGCTTTGTCGACCTGTTCGGCAGGTTGCTGCCCATAGAGAGCCAGTTGTAAGGCTATTTAGAATGATTGTCTGGGGCCGCCCTTGCCGCTTGAACATAACTTCGTTCTTGAAAAAGCTCGATCGGGATGTAGAGTAGTGCAGCCCAGGCAGCGCTATTTCCTTGTGACCTAAAACGTTTCACCACGACACCTCATTGACTCCGACATCTCCACGATTATCCACCGTCTTCAGCACCATTGACTGGTTGTCGTTGTGCCTGGCCGCGGCTGTCTCCTGGGTTGTTTCCGCACTGCTTTTCGCAGGCCTCCTTCGAGCCGGGCTGCCGGTGGTCGCTGCCCACCTGGCGGCCCTGGCAGCGGTCTGTCCCCTGATCTTTTCAGCTCTCTGGCGGGACCGACGCAGAGGCGAACGGGAACCGAGGATCACCTTGCTGCTCTTCCCCAGAATTCTGCTGGCCTTCGCCCTGGCTGCCTCACTGCAGGGCGCACTGCTGGCACATCTGCTGCCGCTGGCGCTGCAGTCCGATTCCATCACCTTTATTCCCGCCGCGCTCATAGGGGTACTGGTGTTTTATCTGGTCACCGCGCTCTGGGCCTTTCCAGTTCAGGGGAGCACAGAGGCACGGGTTGCAGCGTCGGTGAGCCTCCTTGGTGCCATGGTCGTCCTCCGAGGTGCGTACCTGGGGCTGCCCGAGCTCATGGAACAGGAGGCTTATTACTGGAATTATGCGCAGCACCTCGACCTGAGCTATCTGGATCACCCGCCGATGGTGGCCCTGCTGATCTGGTTGGGCACCAAGCTGTGTGGGATTAACGAGTTTGGGGTCAGAATCGGCGCCTTTCTCTGCTGGTTCGTCACTGCCTTTTTCTGTTACCGCCTGACGATTAAGGTTTTCGATCGACAGGCGGCCCTGGGCACCGTGCTGCTGCTGGCGGTCCTGCCGCTCTATTTTGGCGTCGGTTTTCTGATGACGCCGGATGCCCCGCTGCATGCGGCCTGGGCGGCCCTGCTTTTTTATGGCTATCGGGTTCTCGTGGAGGAAGACACGGCCTCCTGGGCCGGTTTTGGGATCAGCCTTGGTCTGGGCCTGCTGTCCAAATATACCATCATCCTGCTTGGCCCTGCCTTTCTTTTCTACATGCTGATCGACCGCAGAGCCCGGGGCTGGTTCCTGAAGCCGGGCCCCTATGCAGCCTTGACGGTGGCAGTGGCGCTCTTTTCGCCGGTTATTATCTGGAACATGCAGCACCAGTGGGTTTCCTTTCTTTTCCAGAGCGCCAAGCGGATCTCCAGTGACCCGGTCATTTCCACCCCTCACCTGCTCGGCCATATCACCCTTATTCTTACCCCTGCCGGGCTGTTCGGGGTGGTGCTCTTTTTCCTTTTTGGCCGCAGGCTTTTCCAATCTGCTGCAACCGTTGACACACCCGACATCGATAACAAAGCAAAGCGCACCTTCCTGCTGCTTTTTCTGGCTTCGTTTCTACCCTTTATCCTTTTTTTTACCATCAGTTTCAGTCGTGAGGTCAAGCTCAACTGGACCAGCCCGTTATGGCTGGCGGTTCTCCCTTTTTTAGGCTGCACCGTCACTTCGGTGTATGGAAGATTCTGCTCAATCTGCCTGATGGTGATTCATGAATTGTGGCGCTTTACCATACCACTTCTCATTATGGCGTTGGCGATCGGGCTGCACTATGTGACGCTGGGTCTGCCCGGCGTCGCTTATCCGCCGGGGCCTTTTCTCATCGGCTGGGATAAGCTCGCCGCCGAAGTAGAAACACTGGCCGACAAAATCGAAAAGAACTCGGGCGCCCGCCCCATTGTGGTGGGTATGGATCATTACCAGATCACCAGCGGTCTGGCCTTCTACCGACCCAAAAATGGTCTGGCCCAGGGCTCGCCGAACAGATCCGTGACCCTGTCTCTTATACACATCTGACGCTGCCGACGAGTTG
>JARFQM010000364.1 GCA_029287755.1 Desulfofustis sp.
GTGCGGGCCTCCGAAAGTTCCCGGGCAACCGCCTCTGCTATGATATCAAGGGTATATTTTTCCAGCGCCTTTCTTGAACTCGCCAATGTCGTGGACAGCCCGACGATGGCATGATCGGTGAACGTTACGGCTCTCATCGCCGTCTCGGTGACCATCATGTTGCCCAGCTGCTTTCTGCCGAAAATTGTTTTTTCCCTGCTGGTCATGGTCAACAGCGCGACGCGGTCTGTTCCTTTTAACGAAGCGGACGAGCGCACCAGGTCGGCCCGATTTAAAAGATTATCAAGGGTTTCTGATTTTGTGAAAGCTGCTCTCAGAAAAGGATCGCTGCCATAGCCATTGCGCCGCAGCTTGATCGGACCCGGGATTTCCGTCACTATGGCACGACAGTGAGCCCGGCACATCTCAATCGGTTCGCGTAACCTGTTTTGGTACCCTTTGACCAACTTTAGTTTGGGTTCAATAATGTCAACGACATAATCGATTAGTTCATCTTCCGGGCCGCTGCTCTGAAACAATCCTTCAACACGACTCCGCATGAACTGTAACACGCCCATATTTTAAGAGGTCTTCGTCCGTTTGCGTCGAGTAAGAGGAGTTTTAAGCGTTGACAAATTTAGACCCTCGCATTGCGCCAGCCCAAACCTTTGCCGGCGCTGGCCTGAATCCTGTTATCCCATCCGCCTGCTGCATCTGTACAATTTCCAAAAGCTCAAGATATCAGAGCATAAACGGTGCCTTTTCCTGAAATTCAGCGAAATATTTATCTATGAGGCTGAAAATGTTCAGAATTTTTTCTTTAGTGGCCAGCGTGTTTTGAGCGGTTTCCTGCGCATCGAGAGCACGAAGCTGCCCGACGGCGTCAGCAATCGCCGACCTGAGCGTGTCCACCCTGGCGCTGAGCGGGTTCTTCTGATCGGCAGAAGCCTTGTCCGCCATTTTCACCAACCTGTCGAGACCCTGCTGCCACTCGACAACCTTTTCGTCAATGATATCTCCATAGGTATGTGATTGCATGGAAATCCTCCTCGCACGATTAAAACTGAGCACATCTCAAAGGGGCCGTGCTTTCCAGCCTGCTCTCACCCTATAATATAAATCCTGATACGGGGACCGCCAAATGAGATGCGCAATTATGCAGGCGCAACACTACGAACGCGTGAATCGTAGGACACATGGGCGAATTTCAGCAGCAACCAGGAGTGGATAAAATATCTCCGTTTTCCAGCCTTTCAGATGCGTGACACCGGTCTCAGAGGCTCATAGGTATCGAGCTGCAGATGATCGCGGGCCTGGGCGGGTACATGCGTCATCAAATTGCTGTAGAGCACATGGTCTTCTGAAATATCTGCGATCGTCGGGGTGCCCATCAAGCGCATCACCATGGTCAATTCTTCCTTGAAAAGCGAGCACATCCTTTCCACTCCCGCCTGACCGTAGGCTGCGAGACTGTAGAGCACGGGACGCCCGATGCCGACCGCAGTCGCACCGAGGGCAATGGCTTTGAAAACGTCACTGCCCCGGCGAATGCCGCCATCTATGAACACCTCGAAGCGCGAACGCCAGTTCGAGTCATGCTCATCAAGCGCGCCAATCGCCTCGGGCAGGATTTCAATCGCCGACCTGGCGGTATCCAGTTGCCTGCCGCCGTGGTTTGACAGCACCACGCCATCACAGCCCATCTGGTAGGCCAGCACGGTGTCGAGTGCGCAGCCGACGCCTTTCAGGATAATCGGCAGCGCGGTGATGCTTTTCAGCCAGGTGATATCGTCCCAGCATAAGCTCGGATCAATAAATTCACTGATCGCTCGGGCAACGCCCTCGCTGCGCTTGACGTCATCGCCTTTCTGGACATCGGTGCTTTTGGTGAATTTATTGCGCATATCCTTTTCGCGGCGCCCCAGCTGCGGCGCGTCCACCGTGACGAATATCGCTTTCACCCCGCCGTCCTCCAGCCGCTTGACGTACGCTTCTGTACGCCCTCTTTGCGAATTTACATACAATTGGCCAAACTGGACCTGACCGGGCTGGCGGACTCCCAGCATTTCATCCAGCGAAAATGAGGACAAGGTGGGCAGCATGTACACCACATCTGAACTCGCCGCAGCCCGTGATATTGCCAGCTCGCCCTCCTCGTCAGCCAGCTTGCCCAATGCTGTTGCACTTAAATAGAGGGGCAAAGAGGATTTCACCCCAAGAATGGCAGTCGTCAAGTCAATGTTTTTGACATTGACTAAGATGCGCGGTTTAAACCAGATCCGTTGAAAGGCGGTGTGGTTTTCGCGCAGGGTTATTTCATCATCACCCCCGGATGAATAGTAGCCCCACCCCTCCTCGGTCATTGTCCTGGAGGCGACGCTTTCGAAGTCGAAGGTATTGAGCATGGCCTCGATCGGGGGCTTCCGCCACTGCCGCTCCTGAGGGACTTCGCTTTCTGCCGGCGCCGACCACTGCTGCTGACTTCTCGGCGGCGCTTTTTCCTTACCTGCCACCACATGGACGACCGGGTCAACCGTGTCCATATCGACAACGCCGACACATGCCTCAGGGGTAAGAAGTCGTTCGACAATATCTTTCGGATGCACATCATTGAACAGGTTGGAGACGTCCTTGCCCGCATTGTCGGTGATTATTGGCGATCCTCCGGGATGCTCCTTCTGGAAGACTGATAAATCATACACCTTGCCGTTTATCACCACCCAACAGTCGTCAGGGGTATTATGACGTTCCACTTCCTGCATGGTAATCTTTCGCATAGTCATAAACCTCGGTCTTTTGTTTATCTTTGCTTCTGCTGCTCCTCTTTTCATCCAGGCAATAACACTTCAGCGGTGCGGGCAGTCTGCTATCTACCGTTTCTCAGCCGCTGAGGGTGGGAGTAATTATTCATCCCCCCAATGATTGAAATCCACTTGTGCTTCCTGGAACAGATAGAGCGCTTCCCAGCATTTCATATACGCAGATGAACGGTCCGGATCATTGTCGCCAACACTGTTCTTGAAATTGGCATAGTCGATGGTTGCGGCTTCGCCGGCCGCGTAGGACGCCCACTGCTCGGCACTCAGTTTGACCCGGTATCGGTAATCGGAGTTTCTGCTCACCACTATATCGGCGTCATCCATGTGCAGTTTTTTCAACAATCGTTCAAGATCCTCGATTACCCTTGCCCTGACATTGAGTTCGCCTGGGCTGCAGAAGTCGTCATGTACGGCGGAGTAAAACCCGTCCCGTGTAAAGAGCCACATATCGATCTCCTCCTCCGCTGTGCTATTGTTCCGAGCCACTACTCACGTTCTGCGGCTGCTCAACAGGCTGTCCAGGCGCCGTTGCCGGCGCTGGAGGCCAGGACACGCTCGATGAAGCGCACCCCGAGCAGCCCGTCCGCCGCGCGGGGAAAGTGCAGAGCGAGGGGCTCGGCAGTTCGTCCGGCGCGGCGGGCAGCGATGGCCTCGGCCGCGTCACTGTAGAGATTGGCAAACCCTTCCGGAAAGCCCTCCGGATGGCCGGCCACGATGCGGCTTGAACGGGCGGCCAAGGGCAGGGTGCCGGGGCCGTTCGGGGTCCTGGTTTGAGCCGGGCCGTCCAGCGGTTTGAAATGCAGCACCTGGGGATGCTCCTGCATCCACTCCAGGGAGCCCAGGGTGCCGCTCACCCTGATTCTCAGACAATTCTCGACCCCGGCGGCCGCCTGGGTCACCCAGAAGCAGCCGCGCACGCCGTGCTCCAAGCGCAGCAGCGCCCCGGCGAAATCGTGCACCCGGCGATGGGGCACCACGGCGCCGACCTCGGCCGCCACCTCGGTCACCTCGAGCCCGGTGATGAAACGGACCAGATTGTGGGCATGGCTGCCGATATCACCCAGCACCAGAGACGGACCGCTTTTGGCCGGATCGAAACGCCAGGGCACCGGCCCGGCGGCAGGATCGGGGTCGTCTTCCCTGGCCTTGCCGCCCTGGACGTATTCAACCTGCACCAGGCGGATTTCTCCCAACTGCCCGTCGGCGACCATAGCCCGGGCCTGCCGCACCATCGGATACCCGGTGTAGTTGTGAGTCAGGCAGAAGACAAGGCCGGTGTCCTGCACCAGGCGGACCAGCACTTCGGCTTCGGCGACGGTGTTGGTCATCGGCTTATCGCAGATCACATCGAGGCCGTGTTCCAGCGCCGCTTTGGCGAAGGGAAAATGAGAGTCGTTGGGGGTCATGATCGCCGCCACCTCGGCGCCGTCCTCGCGGGCGGCTTCGGCTGCGCACATCTGGGCGACATCGGTATGGATCCGATCTTCCGACAGACCGAGTTCCCGGCCGGCGCTCCTGGACTTTTCCGGATCGGAGGACAGGACGGCGCTGACCACCTCGTAGCGGTCGTCAAGCCGGGCTGCCTGGCGGTGCATGGCGCCGATGAAAGAACCAGGGCCGCCGCCCACCAGGGCGAGCCGAAGACGCCGACCCAGCATGGAAATGACAGGATTCAAACTCATGGGATTTCCTCTCGATAATGAATTTTATAAAGACACGCTCAGCGGCGCTGCACTGTCATTATACCATCCCCTGCAGCCCTCTGACAGCTTTGTCCAGCATTGTGCGTGGGATTGCCTTCAGAACAGTTTACTACCGATTTTGGCATCGATCGCCGGCGACACGAAGGTGGCCTCGCCGCTTTCGGCTTTGGGATACTGAACACCAAGTATCAAGGCCTCCGAAGTCACCGGTCCCATCTGCCGGGGCCCGAAGTTGAGCACCCCGAGGACGAGTCTGTTTTTCACCTCTTCGGCGGGGTGCAGGGTGAACCTGCCGTAACTGGTCTTTCTGCCGAATCGACCGTAGTCGACCACCATCTTGTAGGTCCGTTTGTGGGTCCTTTCCTCCAGTTCAACCTCAACCACCCTGCCCACCCGGATATCGAGCAGACCGAATGACTCATCGAAGCCGACATCCGGTTTGATCATTTGTGCCATGGTTCTCTTTCCTCGCTGATTTATCCAGACAGGGGGACACACTACCCATTATGTCCCAAGGGACATGATGGGTAGTGTGTCCCCAGTATCCCCCATTATCCCTACTCGTCTATATTACCCACGACCTGCAAGCAGGCCGTGCAGCTTTTTCACCGCGCTGTGGGGGCTGGTAAGAACCATGCAGCCAAGCTCGGCCTCTACATCAGCGGCTGCCTGGGAGGCGGAAAACTGGGCCAGCATCACCGTTTCATAGCCGGCAAAGACGGTGCACGCCTCTCTAATCAAGCGGTTGTGGGTCTCCAGCTCACCGCGACCAAGCGCGGACATGGCCTCTTCGACCAATATCGACTCGAGCGAAACTGAGGTGCCGCGTTCTTCGGCCAGAGCGTGAAACTCTTGTTCCATCGAGGGGATGCTCGGTTTGAAGGTGGCGATCATGCCAATCTTTCCGCCTCTGCCCAGCGCCTCCTCAAACATCGCTTCATTGGGTTTTAAGACAGGTATCGGTAATCGTCTTTTGGCGTTGTCAATAGCCGTACCGAAAGCCGAACAGGAAAAGAGAAGGCCGCCGGCGCCAAGCTTTTCCCCATATACGGCGAGCTGCAGTATGCGCTCTTCTATCTCATGGTACTCGACTGTCCCCGAGTTGAGATCTCTACTCAGGGAGTCGTCAAGCAGGTTGACGGTTTCCGCCTCCGGCCACTGGG
>JARFQM010000395.1 GCA_029287755.1 Desulfofustis sp.
GCGTGAGCGGTCTGTGAAATTTAAAGTTAACAACTTAGGATTACATATAATCAGTGGATCGGTCAAGGGTGGGGGGCAACTAGTGCGTGAGAAGCTCCAGAAAGAGCGGCTGAGGCCGCTAAAACGATTGCCAAGAAGAGCCGAAACAGCTAGTCTGTAGTCTGATCGTAAGAAATGATCGACCACGGTGAAGGACAGCGATCATCCGTCTGTTCCGGTGGAATCCATTTTTGCAGAGGAGGGGTGCCATGGCCTGCGGATATACTGGAAAAATTTTAAGGGTTGACCTTACGAACAGGGTTCTGAGCGTCGATAGACCATCTGAGGAGTTCTACCGCACCTACATGGGCGGCAGTGCCCTCAACCTTTATTACCTCTTGAAGGAGATGGACGCCAAGGTCGATCCCCTGTCACCCGAGAACATCCTGGCCTTCAGCGTCGGTACTCTGACCGGGGCCCGGGTTTCCGGGCAAAGCCGTTTGACTATCACCGCCAAATCGCCCCTTACAGGGGCCATCGGCGATTCACAGAGCGGCGGCTTTTTCCCTGCCAAACTGAAATTTGCCGGGTTCGATGCGGTGATCGTCACAGGCAGGGCCGCAGCCCCTCTCTATCTCTTTATCGATGAGGGCAAGGCCGAACTGCGCGAGGCCGGCCACCTGTGGGGAAAGACCACCGAAGCGGTAGAGGCGGCCATCAAGGATGAACTGGACGATCAGGAGAACCTGGAGATACTGCAGGTCGGTCCGGCCGGCGAGGTGGGCGTCAGGTACGCCAATGTCGTGAGCATGTGCTGCCGGGCCAACGGCCGCACAGGCATGGGAGCAGTGATGGGCAGCAAGAATTTCAAAGCCATTGTGGTGCGCGGCTTTGAGGAGCCGGAAATAGCTGATCGGACGCTGCTCAAGGAGGTGATCCGCACCGGAGCCGAATTGTTTAAAAATCCGGCCAACAGCGGTTTCGGCAAATATGGAACGGCCATCGTCCTAGGCGTCAATAACGGTCTCGGCGGCTTGCCGACCAACAACTGGCAGAGCGGCAGCTTTGACGACTACGAGGCCATCGACGGTCCCGCCCTCTACGACGAAGCCCTGATGGGGGCCGCTGATGGGCGGCAGGAGAGTTTGGGACGTGACACCTGTTTCAGTTGTATCGTTCGCTGTAAGCGAGTAGCGGAGATCAAGACGGGACCCTATCAGGTCGATCCCGTATTCGGCGGTCCCGAATACGAGACCCTTTCCACCCTTGGCAGCTATTGCGGAGTTGCCAATCTGGGGGCGGTCTGCAAGGCCAATGAACTGTGCAACAAATACGGGCTTGACACGATTTCCTGCGGCGCCACGATTTCCTGGGCCATGGAGGCCTTCGAGGCCGGCCAGCTGACCACCGAACACACGGGCGGCCTCGAAATCCGTTTTGGCGATGCGGACATGGTCATTACGCTGGTCGAGATGATCGCTGCCCGTGAGGGCTTTGGCGATCTGCTGGCCGAGGGCTCGGCCCGAGCGGCTGAGAAACTTGGAGTGGGCCGCGAATTCCTGCTCACCAGCAAAAAGCAGGAGGCGCCGGCCCACATGCCTCAGGTCAAGAGGGGACTGGCCCTGCTCTATGCCATGAACCCGTTTGGGGCCGATCATATGGGCTGCGACCATGACCTGTCCTACACCAAGGAGAATTATCCGGCCTTCGAGGAACGACTCAGCTTCCTCGGCCTGACCGACCCCCTGCATGCCTATAGCCTGCAGCCGGCCAAGGTCGAGTGGGTGCGCCGAACCCAGTATCTGTTCAGCTTCATGGACAGCGCCAACCTCTGCCAGTTGTGCTGGGGCGCCTCCTGGACCCTCTACGGTCCCCAGGATATGGTCAAGCTGGTCAGGGCCGTTACCGGCTGGGACATGAGCATCGACGAGCTTCTCGAAGTGGGCGAGCGGCGTCTGGTGATGATGCGGCTCTTTAACCAGAGAGAAGGGTTCGACGCCAAAGATGATGCGCTGCCTGATAAATTCTTCAACCAGCCGCTGAGAGGTGGAGTGTCGGATGGGGTGACGGTCGACCAGGCCGAGTTCGACGCCGCCATGGTGGAGTATTACCGGCAGTCCGGCTGGGATGAGACCAGCGGTCATCCGACTGCGCAGACCGTCGCCCGTCTGGGTCTGGAGTCGCTTTAAGGTAGACACCGCCTGAGACTCCGGCAGCATTGTTACCTGTGGCCAGCCATATCAATTCCTCAACCAGGTATCTCGTACTATGGGTCCCACCTCAATCATTTCTGGTTTCACCGACGAAGTGTCCGACGATCTGGATGTGCAGATCAGGGCCCTGAAAGAGCTTGGCTGGAACCATATCGATCTGCGCACCGTGGACGGCAAGAATGTGAGCACCCTCAGCGATGAGGAATTCAGGCGCGTTTACCGCACACTCGAAGAAAACAACATCACAATCGCCTGCTTAGGCTCCACGGTTGCCAACTGGGGCCGCGAGGTGAACCGTGATCTGGAAACGGATCTCCAGGAGCTGCGCACCTCGATTCGGCACATGCACAGTGCCGGAGTGCGCTACCTCAGGATCATGAGCTACAAAGTCGAGGAACCGCAACCGCTCGGCACCCCCATGGAAGAGCAGGTTATTGCCAGTATCAAGAAAATCGTCGAGATTGCCGAAGACAACGGCGTCGTCTGCCTGCACGAGAACTGCCTGACCTGGGGAGGACAGAGTCACCTGCACTCACTGAGGCTGCTCGAGGCTGTCGACTCTCCGGCACTGCGGCTGGTGTTTGATACCGGCAACCCGGTGTCGATCAGAGACGTCAGCGGCGGAGAGCCTTACTATTATCAGGATTCATATCTGCTCTTCGAGCAGGTAAAAGAATTTGTCGACTATATTCACATAAAGGACGCGGTCGTGGAGAATGACGGCGCCCGCTACGTGTTTCCGGGCCAGGGAGACGGCCGGGTGAGGGAGATCCTGCAAAGGGTGGCCGAAGAGCGGCCGGGCCTTCCCATTGCCATTGAACCCCACGTCGCGGTCGTCTTTCACGATCCGTCGATCCAGGCTCCGCTCGAGGAGCGCTGGTCAACCTTTATAGAGTATGGCCGGCAGACAGTAGGCATGGCGGAGGAGGCTGGAATAATATTCAGCTCAAGGCAAAACAAATAATATTGCGGGAGGAGTAGACTATGAAACACCTGATCACATCGGTAGTTGTATTGGCAGCAGCGGTGAGTGTCGCAGTCGGGGTCTTCACCGTTCAAATTGTGTCTGCAGACAACAGCTGGAAGCCTGAAAAACCGATCAACCTGGTTGTACCGTGGGGAGCCGGCGGGGCAACCGACGGGGTGTCGCGCCAGACGGCCATGGTTCTCGAGGGGCTTCTCGGCCAGAAAATTGTCATCGTCAACCAGCCAGGTGCCTCAGGTTCGGTGGGCACCAAGAGCGTCCTCGATAAACCCAGGCAGGGGCTCTACTGGACCGCCGGTGCGGTCAAGGACCTGGGGGTCTACAAAGTGCAGGGTCTGCTCGATACCACGCTGGATGACTGGCACCTGTTCCTCAATTTTGCCATCCCCAATGTGGTTGCCGTCAACGCCGACTCGCCCTACAAGGATTTCGGCGAGCTTCTTGAAGGCTTCAAGGCCAATCCGGGAAAAATAAAAGTGGCAACCGCGGGCGTCAATTCGGCCGGCCACACGGCCATTGAGATGATCAAATCCTACACCGGCATCGACTACAAGCATGTCTCATACGAGGGCGGCAACCCGGCGGTTATCGCCACCGTTGCCGGCGAATGCGACGTGGTGCCGCAGCTGTCCAAGGAAGAGGTCGACATGCTCAAGGCGGGTAAACTCAGGGCCTTGGCAGTGCTGGCCGATGCGCCTCTGAGTATAGAGGGGTACGACCAGGAAATCCCCTCGGTCAAGCAATGGATTCCCGATTTCGTCACGGCCCCGATCTATTTTGGTATTTTCGTACCCAAGGGGGTACCCGAAGAAGCGGTGGCCACCTTGACTGATCTCTGGAACAAGTCACTGGTCAATGATGAGGGACTGAAGACCTTTGCTGCCCAGAACGCCATGATTTTCGACCCGGCCACCGGGGATGCCGCCATGCAGAAAGCCTTCCCGATGGTGCAACTCGACGCCTGGCTGAAATTTGACAGCGGCGACGCCACCATAGATCCATCGACAGTGGGTATCCCGCGTCCCTAGCTGCGGGACCTGAAAAGCCTGATGCCCGAACTCTGCAGTTCGGGCATTTCCATATCCCTGAAGACCACCATCCATCCAGTCTCTCGTCATGGTAAAAAAGGACTTTATCACCTCCATAGTCCTGCTCGCCTTTTCACTCTCGGTCGTTGTTTCGTCCTATACGATGCCACGGCTCGAGCGGCGCGGCATAGATCCATTTTCAGCGCCCGGGGTCGTCCCCGGAATGATCGGCTGCATCCTGCTTATTCTGGCCCTTATCCTTTTGGTCAGATCTGTGCGGCGCGGCGGATATCTTTTTTTCAGCGCCGCTGCGCAGGAGTCTGGCGGACATCGGGGCGCGGCCTGGCGGGTGCTTATGACCCTGGCGATTTCCCTGCTTTACGCGGTCGGCCTTCTGGGGCGCATCGATTACACCATTGTCACGCTGCTCTATATCTTCGTCTTCATCGTATTGTTCGAATACCGCAGGGGGCTGCCGCTGAGCACTCAGCTCAGGATAGTCGGTTACGCGCTGCTCCAGGCATTGATTGCAGCGCTGTTGATAACCCTGGTGTTCAGGAAGCTGTTCCTGGTCGATCTTCCCTGAGGCGCAGATGCTTGAAGGCCTGAAATACTTTATTGACGGTCTGCTCGGCTTTATGACCGTGCGCACCATCTTCGATGTGCTCTGGTCCACCCAGCTCGGCATCATCGTCGGCATGCTGCCGGGACTTACGGCGACCATGGGTGTGGCCCTGATGACCACGCTCACCTTTTCCATGCCGCCCGAGAATGCCATACTTATTCTTGTCTGCATGTATATCGGCGCCATTTACGGCGGCGGCAGAAGCGCCATTCTGCTCAACATTCCAGGTACACCGGCCAACGCGGCAACAGCTATGGACGGGCATCCGCTGGCCATGCGGGGAGAGGCTGGACAGGCGATCGGCATCAGCACCACCGGCAGCTTCCTGGGATCCATCATCGGTATGGTGCTGCTCGCCTTCTGCACCCCGCTGCTGGGCAATTTCGCTCTCAACTTCCAATCCTTTGAATTTTTCTGGCTGGCAATTTTCGGTATTGTCATCTCCGGCAATCTGACGGCGCCAAAAGATCCGATAAAGGGCTGGATATCTGGCTTTCTGGGTATCTTCGTGGCTCTGATCGGCATGGAATCGATCCATGGATTCGTCCGCTTTTCCTTCGGCAACACCAACCTGGCCGGGGGGATCAATCTTATTCCGGCCATGGTGGGCGCCTTCGGCTTTGCCGAGATCCTGTCGATGATGAAATATGAGCAGGTCAACGTGGTGAAAACCAGGATCGAACGCATCATCCCCCGGGTCGCCCAGATAGTGAAATTTCGCCACACCATTGTCCGCTCGGGCCTGATCGGCACGCTGATCGGTGCCATTCCCGGCGTGGGAGAGGATATTGCCGCCTGGGTGAGCTACGACTTTGCCAAGCGGGGCAGCAAAACACCCGAAGAGTTCGGCAAGGGCAGCGTGGAAGGGCTGATCGCCTCGGAAACCGGGAACAACGCAGCGGTTGCCGGCGCTGTTATTCCGGTGCTCTCCCTCGGCATTCCGGGCTCGGCCCCGGCCGCGGTGCTGCTGGCCGCAATGTTCATTCACGGTGTCCGCCCGGGTCCGATGATCATGATCGAGTCGCCCGATTTCGTCTACAAGGTCGTGGCCATGGTCTTTCTGGCAACCGGCGCGATGTTCATCCTCGGGCTCTCCATGGTCAGGTATGTGGTCAAGATCCTGCAGGTGCCGCGCACCAAACTGATGCCGGTCATCTTTACCCTCTGCGTGGTCGGATCCTTTGCCATCCAGAGCAGGGTTTTCGATGTCAGGGTCATGGTCTTTTTCGGCATTCTGGGGTTTCTGATGAAGGAGATGGAGTACCCGGTGGCCCCGATGATTCTTGGACTGATTCTGGGCACCATGCTCGACACCAATTTCAGGAGGGCGCTGGTGATTGCCGAGGGCGAGATTCTGCCGTTTATTTCTCGGCCGATCTGCCTGGTATTGATCTTTTTTATCGTTATTACGCTTGTCAGCAAGACCAAGTGGTTTAACCGTTTATTATCAGGCGTCAAACAGATAGTAAAAAAACTATTTCAGAAGAGAGGGAATCATGGCTGACTCCACCCCCGCAATTCGTGCCGGAATCGTCGGCTCGGGCTTTGCCGCCCGTTTTCACCTGGAAGCAATGAGAAAAGTCTATGGCATCAACGTGGAAATCACCGGGATCTATTCGCCCACCCAAGAGAACCGCCGAAGATTTGCTGAGGACAATGGTCTCACCCCCTGTGCTGAATTATCAGCACTGATCGAGCAGAGCGACATCATTCACCTATGCACCCCGCCTTCGACCCACGAAGAAATCGGCGTGGAGGTGCTCACCAGGGATAAGTACGTGATTATAGAAAAGCCCTTTACCGGTTTTTTCGGCGCTGGGGAAGAGGGGTTCTCCGGAGACAGTTTCGAGCGCCGGACGGGGCTGGAACAGGCCATGCAAAGTGTGAAAAATCTGCTGGCCGCTGAAGCCGGCAGCAAAGCTAAGATCTGCTACGCAGAAAATTGGGTGTATGCTCCCGGTATTCAGAAAGAAAGGGAAATCATCGAGAAGACGGGGGCGCAGATCATCTGGATGCACGGTGAGGAGGCGCATTCAGGGTCGCACTCACCGTTCTACGGCATTTGGTCCCACTCGGGCGGCGGATCGATCATGGGCAAGGCGGTGCATCCGCTGGGCGCCGTGCTCTACCTTAAGCAGGTTGAAGGCCTGGCGGCGCACGGCAAGCCCATCAGGCCGGCGTCGGTGTCGGCTCGCGTCCATGCGGTAACCAGGTCGAGCTCCTACAAGGATCTCGGTTTCATCAAAAAAGGGTACACCGACATCGAGGATTTCGGCGCCCTGCACATCGTCTTCGAAGACGGCATGTTCGCCGATGTCTTCGCCTCGGAGCTGGTGCTGGGAGGCGTGCACAACTGGATCGAAATCACCGCCAACAATCACCGGACAGTGGTCAATATCAACCCCAATGACTCGATGAAAACCTTCAACCCCCGGGGCTCACAATTTGACGATGTCTATGTGGTCGAGAAGATTGAGACCAAGGAGGGCTGGTCCAACATCTCGCCCGACGAGGACTGGTACACCGGTTATCAGAGTGAAATTCAGGACTTCTATGAATGTGCGGCCTCGGGAAAAGCGCCGCAATGCGGCTCGGTTCTGGCGGCGGACACCATTCTGACCGTCTATTCAGCCTATTGCTCTGCCGCCGAACAGGGTAAAGAGGTGAAAATCCCCAGCCTCGATTGAATTGCCTGCCACGACGCATCTTGAAGCCTGGTCATCCAGGGTGTATGGTGGCTGTTTCAGACGAATAAAAACCCCCGCAGCCGGGGCACGGTGCAGAAATGAAATTCGGACACTACGACACAGAGGGATTCTACGATGAGATGTTCACCGCCGAGGGCCGCCCCCGGCCCGGCTACCTGCCGCTGATGGAGCGGATCGAGTCGCTACCGGAAGGTGAAATCAGAGCCCGTCAGGCGGCCGCTGAACAGCTCTTTTACGATATGGGAATTACCTTCACGGTCTACGGTCATTCCGAGGGAACCGAGAAAATTTTCCCGTTCGACATCATTCCCCGGATCATTGAGCGGCGTGACTGGGAGCACCTGGAGCGCGGGCTGAAACAGCGGATCTACGCGCTCAATCTATTTATAGACGATATCTACCATGATCAGAAGATCGTTAAGGACGGGGTTGTTCCGGCCGAGTTGATCGACTCGGCCGACGGCTATTTCCAGCAGTGCATCGGCATCGATCCGCCGCGTGGCGTCTGGTGCCATATCACCGGTACGGATCTGGTCCGCGATGAGAAGGGTGAATTCTACGTGCTCGAGGATAACCTCCGCTCCCCATCCGGTGTCTCTTACGTCCTGGCCAACCGCAGGATTCTGAAGAGAACCCTGCCGCTGGTTTTCGAACAGACCAATATCCGGCCAGTGGACGACTATCCTGCCATGCTGCTCGACATGCTGCACGAAGTCGCACCGCCGGCCGCCGACCGGGTCACCGCGGCGCTGCTGACTCCCGGCATGTTCAACTCGGCCTATTACGAGCACTCTTACCTTGCCTCTCAGACCGGGGTGGAACTGCTCGAAGGAAGGGACATGGTGGTCCAGGACGGTTATGTGATGATGCGCACCACCAAAGGGCTGCAGCGGGTCGACGTGATTTACCGGCGGGTCGGGGAAGATTTTCTCGATCCGCTGGCCTTCCGGCCCGATTCACTGCTCGGTGTTCCCGGCCTCATGGAGGTCTACAAGGCCGGCCGGGTGACCCTGGCCAACGCCCCGGGTACCGGGGTGGCCGATGACAAGGTGATCTACGCCTACGTGCCGAGGATAATCAAGTATTATCTCGACGAAGACCCGCTTCTCAACAATGTGCCGACCTGGCTCTGTTCTGAAAAGAAGGACCAGGACTATGTGCTGGCCAACCTTGACAGCCTGGTGGTCAAGGCCGCCAACGAAAGCGGCGGCTACGGCATGCTGGTCGGCCCCGCTTCCACCAGGGAGCAG
>JARFQM010000436.1 GCA_029287755.1 Desulfofustis sp.
GCTCCTCCCAGGCTTGCAGCCACTTCTCCTCGACGTCGCTGAAGTCGTAGCTCTTGCTCAGTTCTTTGTGGTCGCTCATTGGCTTGCTATATTGGTATTGTTGCTTGCTTATTTAGGTCTATTGCTGGCCTGGGCCGCGGGCGAATGGGCAAATTACCTGCCGCCCTGGTGAAAAGCAACCGTTTTTATCTTCCGCCCGGGCCTGGCTCGCCCTCCCCCTTACCTCACGCTCCAGGGACTCGGCATGAACAGGTGCTCATAGACGCCGATGGCGTAGTTGTCGGTCATTCCGGCAATGTAATCACAGACCCGCCGGTGACCACTTTTTTCATCGGGCCAGTCACAGTCGCCAGCAGCGATCGCCCAGTCGTCTCCCGCCCGCCTCACCAGTCCGTGCTCCAGGAAATAGGCATAGAGCTCGGTAATGATGCGCTGTGCCTTCTCGAATTCCCGGTGCACCAGCAGGTTGCGGTAGACGTTGTCATAGAGGAAGCTGCGCAGCTCGGTAATCGCCACCAGCATCGGCTCGCTGAGGTGCAGGTTGCCGTCGTTGGCGGTCAGGGTCTCGACGATAATGTCACGCACCATGCTGCCGATGCGCAGGGAATGGCCGCTGCCCACCACCGCCACGACGGAGTGAGGGATGTCGCCATCCTCAAGCAAACCGGCGCGCATGGCATCATCGAGGTCATGGTTCACATAGGCGACGATGTCGGCGAGCCGTACCACCTGGCCTTCCAGGGTCTCGGCCAGCCCCTGGCCGGAGCTCGGCAGGATCTCGTCGCGGCCCTTGGAATGGCAGGCGATGCCATTCCTGACCTCCCAGCTCAGATTCAGACCGCGCCCCTTCTTCTCCAGGTGATCGACTACCCGCAGGCTGTGCAGGTAGTGCTTGAAGCCGCCCGGGTGGAGCTCGTTCAAGGTCGCTTCGCCGGCATGGCCGAACGGGGTGTGGCCCAGGTCGTGGCCCAGGGCGATGGCCTCGGTGAGCGGTTCGTTGAGGCAGAGCGCAGCCGAGATGGTGCGGGCGATCTGCGACACCTCGAGCACGTGGGTGAGCCTGGTCCGGTAGTGATCGCCGGCCGGGGCCAGGAATACCTGGGTCTTGTGCTTGAGCCTTCGAAAGGTCTTGGAGTGGATGATGCGGTCGCGGTCCCGCTGGTAGGGCAGCCTGATGTCGCACATGTCCTCAGGCTCCTCGACCCGGCGCCCCTTGGAGGTGGCGCTGCGGGCGGCGAATGGCGAAAGAATCTGCGCCTCGCGCTCCTCGAGCTGTTTTTTTATCGATCTGCCGATTACCGGAACGAATCCCATTGTTTTCGCCTCAAGGGTCGTAAGTTAGCGGAGTTACATAGTTGCCTTTACCACACTGGTTTTTTTGTGCAAGAATTGAAACATCGGGGTAAAATTGCTAAGTAACCACTCAGGGAGTGCCTTTGCCCTCACCTCTGCCCAGATGGCTACCAGATGAGCGCACAAAAACGATATTCATCGCTGGTTTCGCTGCTTAAAGCCCCGTTCTACCTGGGCTTTCTTTTGCTGCTCTACATCGTTGGCCGAAGCGGCTTCGACATTGTCAACAACTTTGCCCTGTCACTGGGTTTTTCGGCCGCCGCCGTCAGGGCGTCGGGCTACGCCCTTTACGCGCTGTATTTCTTCATCTGCGCAGTCGTCCTGGCAAAGCTTTTCTGCCGAGATGACTGAGCGCGCCCCCCTGTCCAGGGAAGAAAAGAGCTGGGTCCTCTACGACGCGGCCAATTCGGCCTTCGTGCTGGTCATGATCACCGCCATCATGCCCATCTATTTCAAGGATGTGGCCGCCAGCGGCCTCGCCGATGCGGTGGCCACCTCGAACTGGGCCTTCGCCAATTCCACCGCCTCGCTGATCCTTGCCCTGCTGGCCCCGGTGCTGGGCACCATGGCCGACTACAAGGACCGCAAGAAGCCCTTTTTTCTCTTCTTTCTGATCACCGGCCTGGTTTTCACCGTGGCGCTGACCATCCCCCTCGAGGGTCAGTGGCTGCTCTGCCTGCTGCTGTTCATCGGCGCCCGGGTCGGCTGGGCCGGGGCCAACCTGTTCTATGACGCCTTCCTGGTCGACGTCGCCGCCCCCGCACGAATGGACAGCGTCTCGGCCAAGGGGTTCGGCATCGGCTATATCGGCAGCATCATCCCCTTCGTGGCGGTCATTGCCCTGATCGTCAGCGGCGGCCTCGGCGACGGTCTGCCTGCAGACCGGACCAGGATGGGCTTTGTGGTCGTCGCCCTGTGGTGGTTCTGCCTTTCCCTGCCGGCCATTAAGAATCTAAAACAGCGCCACTACGTGCCGCCCTCGGCCAATCCCCTTGCCGACGGCTTCGCGCGGCTCTGGACGACCTTCAAGAATATCAGGCGCCACCGCTCCGTCTTTCTCTTTCTGGCCGCCTACTTTTTCTACATCGACGGGGTCGGCACCATCATTACCATGTCCACCGCCTACGGCCGCGACCTGGGCTTCGGCATCACCATGCTGATCACCGTGCTGCTGGTCATCCAGATCGTCGCCTTCCCCTGCACCCTGCTCTATGGGCGGCTTGCCGCCCGGTTCGAGACCAGGACGCTGCTGCTTGCCGGCATCGCCGTCTACTGCCTGATCACCTTCCTGGCCTTTCTGCTGCCCTTTCTCGAGGGCCACCTGGTTAGGCACGCGCTGTTCTGGGCCATCGCCCTGCTGGTCGCCTCGTCCATGGGCGGCATCCAGGCCCTGAGCAGGAGCTATTTCTCAAAACTGATCCCGCCCGAAAACAGCGCCGAGTTCTTCGGCTTCTACAATGTCTCGGGAAAATTCGCCGCCATCGCCGGTCCGGCGCTGCTGGGCATCGTCGGCAGGATGACCGGCGACACCAGGTGGGGCGTGCTCTCCATTCTCTTTCTGTTCGTAATCGGCGCCTGGCTGCTCACCCGGGTCAGGGAAGAGTAAGGGGGACACAATACCCAAGGTGTCCCGATTCAGAAGGGACACCTTGGGTATTATGTCCCCCGAGTACTCCTCAATTTCCGCCCCGCCGCCAGTGACGGATGAAGTCGCCCAGGGCCATGGGCTGCACGCCTTTTTTCAGGTTGGCCTCGGCAATCTCAAAAGCGATCGACCACTGCTCGATCAGCGTCTTCCAGGCGTACAAGATGGAGTTCTGCGGGTCGTAGATATGGGTGGCCTCGGAAGTCAGGCCGTTGAGTTCGATCACCTTCAGGTTGCGTCCGGCCTTGAGGTCTTCTTCGGAGCGGGCCTTGAGGTCGAAACGGCCGAAATAAAAGCCCCGGTACTCTTTAATAATGGCTTCGACCCCGTCGAGCAGTTCCGGGCTGATCAGGTCGGCGCCGTTGAGAAACAGCGCCCCCAGGCTGTGGGTGCCGACCTGGCTGAGCTGCCGGGACTCCCCGGCTGGTAAAATGTCCAGCAGTTGGGGCTCAAGGTTCTTGAAAAACATCGGGGCCAGGCAGAGCGCCCGGTCATCCTTGAGGATCAGCTCCTCCAGAGTGGAGTGCCCATCGCCCTCGACCTGTAGGAGCTTCTTGCGGTTGATGGAGAAAATACGGCCCCGCGGCTGCTTCGGGAGACGATAGTAAAACACCCCGAACTCCTCGCCCGGCAGGTATTCCATCATCAGGTAATCCCGCTGTATTTCTTCCAGCCAACCGCGGGCCTGGTCGAGGTCACCGCAAATCTTGACGCCCTGGCCGCGCTGCCCGACGTCGGGTTTGAGCACGATCGGAAAATCGAGATGTTCCTCCGCCATGAAGGTGGTGAGCAGCGCCATTTTTTCCTCACGCCCGGTTCCCCCGGCCACCAGCCGCCAGCGGCCCACATAGTCCTGGTCAAGCCCCTGGAGGATATCCGACTTGGATTCCCCGATAAAACCGCTGTCCGGCCTGATGGCCGGGTTGGTGACGGTGAACAGGGTGGGCTTGCGAAACTTTATTATGCCCGCATAGATGACATAGCAAAAGGTGACCGCGTTGGTGACGTAGTAGGGCCAGAATTCCCAGTTCGAGAGGCGGCGCCAGCGACTCAGGAGCAGCCTTCGGCCCCGCCAGGTGAAGAACGGTACGATGAGCCTGGTGATTGCGAAAATCAAGACCATGAGCCCCAGGAAAACCCACAAGGCCCAGCCGCTGTAGACATCTATGTAAGTCACCACCTTTTTGCCGATGAACACCGCGGAGAGCACCAGGATAGGCGTCCAGATCATTACGGCCAGGCCGAAAACGACGAGCAGCTTGACCATGTCGACCCGCACCAGTCCGGCAGCCAGGAAGGTGGCCGTCCTGGTGCCGGGCAGAAAGCGGCTCATGAAGATCAGCCCCAGCCCCCGCTTTTCAAACAAGGTCCTGCACTGGCGGACCCGCTGTTCGCTGACCAGCCACTTCAGGGGCGGGTGGTGCAGGGCCTTGAGACCGATCAGATAACCGGTGAAGTAGAGCAGGATGTCGCCGATGTAGATGCCCAGTCCGCTGGCAACCACCGCTTCGAGCGGACTGATGAGCGCCCGGGCGGCGAGCAGCCCGGCGGCGATGCAGGCCAGATCTTCACTGATCAGGGTTGCGGCGGCGATGATGAAGAGCAGGGTGAGGCGGCTCGACGATCGGGCCGCATACTGCTCGAAACCGGCGAGCAGTTCCGCCACCGTCCCCTGGCTGGAGCACCAGCCCGAGGCGGGCAGGACAATCAGCAGGATAGCGAGGATGTAGAAAGTTCTACGAGTCACGGTCAAGGGTGGTGAGGATGGCGGACTGGAGTCGTCGGTGCGCCGCCGGCTCAGGGTACACATGTCAGGCACAGATCTGGTTCCGGTGAGCCAGGGCAGACGGGGCAACGCCGTACTCCGCAACCATCTCGAGCCCGCTGATCTCCGGTGTTCCTGGCAAAGAGATCGGCTCCCTGCGTGAGGCAAGCGATGTTGTCGTGCACGATCATCTGGTGCATGGTCTGCTCCTCGATCATGTTCCGCGTTGGTCAGCGGCAAATGCGAGTTTGATCAGAAAGACCGCAACCGGAATATAGCCAGCCAGGGCGAGAGCCGCGATCTTGGGAAAGACGAGTTCGGGTTCCGACGAGTAGACCAGAAGATAGGCCACCAGGGCCGGCAGCTTGTCGAGGTGAAACACCGAGAATAGCGCCGGAACAAAGCGGCTCATCAGGGCCGGGTTATCTTCGCTGCCCCCCGTGGTCGACCCGTAGATGAGGTAAAGCGCTGCCGAAATACCGACGATGAAGATCAGCACTCCCACCAGGACCATTATTTCCAGTTCCGACTGATTGCCGGCCTGCAGAGTGCGTTCGGATGGAAACCAGAGCAGCACCGGCAGAAACAGGCTGGCCAGGTAGAGCACCAGGCCGAAGCCCAGCCGTCGCAGGTGAGAGCCGCCGAGCGCTTCAAATTCAGGTCGGTGAACGTTTTTTGGTTTGTAGAGGTAAAGATAGGCGATCAGCAGGATCAGGATCAGCGCCACCAGGAAAAAAGGCCAGGACACCCCCTGGGCGCTGACGGCAAAAGTGATTTTTTCGGATCCCGGCGGCAGCAGAAAGATGAGCCCGAAAAAGAGTCCGCAGATCACCCCAAAGCCGATCAGCAGACCACTCATCAGTCGGGTGAGCCCAGCCAGGTAGCCAACCCCTGAGACCAGCGAGATGAACAGTGCAATGACGATTCTGACTACCATCTATTCTCCTACCTTTTTGAGTGACCCGCGCCGCAGCCCACGCTCAGCCCTGCTCCTGGACGAGCTGATGCAGGTGCCTGGCAGTATTGCCGGCACCATTTAAGTTGATTGGCGGCGAACTGCCGGGCTTGGCCGCCAACAGCTGCCGCAGCGCTTCCTCGAGGGCCCGGCTGCTGGCCTCAACCTCATCGACCACCTGCAGAGCCCCACCCACGGAGCGCTGCAGCAGATCGAGATGAACCTGCTGCTCACGGTCGCGGGTTGCCCGAAGCACGACCAGGGCCGGTGTGGCCAGGGCCAGCACATCGAGGATACTGTTGTACCCTCCGTAGATCAGCGCAACCCTGGAATTGAGCAACGAACCGATATAGCGGTCGCCCACGGGCTCCACCAGGCAGTGGGGCAGCGAGTCGAACAATTCCGCCACGTCCTGGGCCCGGCTGCGCTCCACGTAAATATGGCTGCGGCCGTGCTGCTCCCCCAAACGGTCGAGAACTTCATACAGATTGTGGAGAAGGCTGTTGGTGTGCGGGCCAAACCAGGGAAGAGATACCGTGCAGGCGAGTTGTTCCCCGGTGTCCGCCTCCTCTTCGTAAAACCGGGCCAGTTCACGGACCCGTGAGACATAGCCCATTTCGGCGGCGGGTCGGGCGAAATGGGAGCCGATCCTCTCCATCGAGGCCGGCCCCAGGACGCTGCGGTCCCCGTACCAGAGAATCTCGCCGTAGTAATCCTCAACCACCCGGGCGGTTTCATCGGTCCACACCGCCTTGTCTTCCCCGACAATGGCCCGCAGGCCCAGCACCCAGTGACAGTCAGTGGCCACCCCCTGCTCCAGCGCCAGACGGAGTTCCTGCCGTTTGCCCACTGGATTGTGGTCGACCAGCAGGCAGCGGGGACGGAGCACTTCAACCATCTTGGCAATCATCTCCGCCCGCAGGTTGCCGAGCACCGACTTGTAGAATCCCGACTCGCCGTCCCTGCCTTCCGAGGCACCCTCGGTCAGTACGGTCTGATAGGACGGCAGCTTGATCCAGTCGAGCGCGCCGCGGCCAACCATAACCTGCGTTTTGGCGCTGCCGGTGATGAGTAGTATCCGGGCTTCGGGATAAAGCCGCTTCAGCGCCAGCCCCACCGCCGTGGTCCGGCTCACATGTCCCAGCCCTCTGCCGTCATGGGCGTAGAGCAGGTAGTCGACTCGAGTGGGAAAATACTGGTCTAATTTTTTCGAATAATAGAGATCCTGCATGGGAAATGACGAATAAGAGATTATCACCAATATTTTCAGTAACCAATACCATTTAATTGCATTATAATCATCCGGCAGATGAAAATTGCTGGTATCACTCATTTTGGCTGCGGTGGCCCTGCCATCGCCTGGAAACGTGCATGAGAAAATTTTTCGACACCCTCTTCCTGGTGGTTTCCTCGTTTGCAGGCGTCCTCGTATTCGTCAGGGGCAATACCGCGCTCTTCCTCCTCGCCCTGGTCCTTCAGTATGGCGCCTTCATATCTTATGCGACCAGGCTGCGCGGCATCTCGATCAGAGACAACCCCTTGATCTTCAATTTCGGCTACCTGGCAGTGCTGGTGGCCTACCTGTTCAGCTGCTTTGTGTTCAAGAAACTGATTCTTTGAAAGCCCCGGGATTAAAACCTTCTTTCCAGCCTGGACAGATAGACAAATTGTGCCAAAACAGTGGGCAATTTAATTTCGGTGAGTTAGATTAGACGAGCCACTGTGGCCGCACTATGGTGCTGTTTCATCAGCAGAGTGGAACACGGCGATAATTTTACCAGTAAAAAACAGCAGAGAAAGAAACAATTTCAGCAACATAACCCCTTAATAACTCCCATGCTTGTCAGTTTTTTCAGTGCCCTTATCGGATGTTTAATCACCGGAGCCCAAAGCCTGCTCATCTATCTGCAGGGTGAGGGCGTCTGCTTCAACGACGGCTGTAAGGTCGTCTATTCACTGACCCTGGTCGACCCGCTCTACTTCAACCTGGCCGGCTTTTTCTATTTCCTGATCGCCGCACTCGGGCTGAGCCGGGCCCGGAAAGGCTCCAGCATCTGGGAGCGTTTCACCAGTTTGTGGCTGTTGTCAGGTCTGGCCGCCGAGGCGGTGCTGTTGGCCTTTCAGATCATCATCAGCCAGGCGCTTTGCTCCTATTGTCTGGTCATTCTGGCCCTCGTCGTCCTGGCCAACCTGTTCATGGGACTCAAGCAGACGTTCAAGGGCATTTTCATTTTCTCGGCGGTGATAATCGCCAGCTTCAGCCTCGACTACCAGGGCGGCGCGGTACAGCCGCAGCCGCTGGAACTGGGGACCATGGCCCGCTATCAGCCGGATAATTTCAATAAACGATTCTACCTGTTCGTCTCTTCGAGCTGTCCCCATTGCCAAGCGGTACTCACCAGCCTGGAACAGAGCACGGCCTGTGCCGTCGATTTCAATCCGGTCGACCGCTATGACGGTTTTTCCTATCCCGGCGCCGAGATGGTCGCCGGCTACCGCCCCAAGGTCAACCTGAGATTTCTGAAAAGGCTGGGGATCATGGAAGTGCCGGTGCTGTTCCATCAAGAGGGGGCGGCGATGACAGTGATCCGAGGGGAACAGGCCATTCAAGCCTATATCGACCAGCAATGCCGGCCCTCACTGCCGCAGGTTGGCCTGCAGAGTTCCGAGCAGCTGTCGAGCAACTACTCGCTGCCGCTGACCAGCGAAGAGAATGCCTGTACTGTAGAAGAGGAGTGTGAGGAGACGAAGGGGCAGAGTTCACTGCAGTGAGAAGTGTCTTCTCTCAATGCCATAAGTCAGGCAATTATGAGTCCGGGTTTGTCGTCCCCGCTAAGTACCTCGCCGATGATTGCCGCGGCCGGGGTCGGTACCTGCTGCAGCTCGCTGACCAGCTCCGCCGCCTGCTCGGCAGGCAGGGCCGCCAGCAGGCCGCCGCTGGTTTGTGGATCGAGAATCATTTCTTTCTGTGAGGCGGTAAACTCGTTTTCATACTCCAGGTAGGCGCCAATCAGTTTTTCATTGTGGCGGTTGACCCCGGTGCTCATGCCCTTCTCATACATGGCGAGCGCTTCATCGAACAAGGGCAGCTCGTCCATCTTTATCCGCAGCCTCACCCCGGACCCCTTGGCCATTTCCAGAGCGTGGCCGCCAAGGCCGAAACCGGTCACGTCGGTAACCGCATGGATCTCATATTTTTTCATGATTTCAGCCGCTTCCCTGTTCAGGTGGATCAGGGCCTCGACGCAGCGCCGCAGCGCCGACTCGCTGACCCAACGCTTGAGGTTGGCGTTGAACAGCACCCCGCTGCCCAGCGGCTTAGTCAGTACCAGGGCGTCGCCCTGGCGGGCGCCGGTGTTGGTCCAGAATTTTTCGGGATGGACCAGGCCGAGCACCGACAGGCCGAACTTTGGTTCGTCGTCCTCCACCGAATGACCGCCGGCCAGCACCGCGCCGGCTTCGGTGATCTTGTTCAGGGCACCGGCAATGATCTGCTCGAGATCCTCGTGCGGTAAAATTTTCGAGGGGAAGCAGAGAAGATTGAGGCAGACCTTCGGCTCTCCGCCCATGGCGTAGACATCGCTGATGGCGTTGGCGGCGGCGATCTGGCCGAAGACATAAGGATCGTTCACCGGCGGTGTGATGAAATCGGCCGTGGCCACCAGGGCCAGGTCATCGCTGATCCGGTAAATCCCCGCGTCATCACTGGTGTTGTAGCCCACCAGCAGGTTTTTATCCTGCGACTGGGGAAGACTGTTGAGAAGCGCTCCGAGCCCGACCGGGTCGACTTTGGCCGCTCAGCCGCAGGTCTTCGACAGGTTCTGCAGGGTCGGTTTTCTGAAATATTTGAGTATGGACATGGCTGCCTGTTTAGGTGACCCACTGCTGAATTTCTGCACGTACACATTGAGCAGTGGGTCAACATTTCTCGTCTGGGTGCGGGGAAATAATAAGTATTGTGTCCCCTCGTGCAATGTCGCGTCAAATACCGTTTTCCTATGGGTTGGCCCGCACCGATACCGCACCCCTATAGTCGACCCTATAGTGGACCTGGCAGGCACGCCGCCCCCATGGTACAATAGTGTGCCGTAGACCTCGTTACTCACCCCCAGCCAGAGGAGCAGTCATGGAACGAAACGCCGCCAGGATCATATCGGCCAGCCCGGTGCTTGAAGGAGCCGGCGTGCACCTTAACCGGGTCTTCGGATTTTCCGAGGTCGAGCTCTTCGATCCCTTTCTGCTGCTCGACGATTTTCGCTCTGAAACCCCCGCCCACTATCTCAAGGGATTTCCCTGGCACCCGCATCGGGGCATCGAGACCATCACCTACATGCTCCAAGGCGATGTCGAGCACGGCGACAGTCTGGGCAACAGCGGCACCATCTCCTCGGGCGATGTGCAGTGGATGACCGCCGGCAGCGGCATCGTCCACCAGGAAATGCCCAAGGGAGATGAGAAAGGCGTCATGCACGGCTTTCAGCTCTGGGCCAACCTGCCGGCCGCACACAAGATGACGGCGCCGCGCTACCAGGAGATCAAGGCCGCCCAGATTCCCGAGATCAACGTCGACGGGGCCCGCATCAAGGTCATCGCCGGCCGGTGCGAGGGCGCCCGGGGGCCGGTGAGCGACATTTTCACCGATCCCGAATACCTCGATGTTACCCTGCCGGGCAACGGCCGATTCCAGCGCCGGATACCGGCCAGCCACAAGGTGCTGCTCTATACCATCGGCGGCAGCGGCGCAACGGCCTCGGCTGATGTTCACAACCGGCAGCTGGCGCTGTACGGGCCGGGCGACGAGATTTCGGTGAGCGCGGGTCCGGCGGGGATGCGCTTTCTGCTGCTGTCCGGCAAACCACTGGGCGAACCGATCGCCTGGCGCGGCCCCATCGTCATGAACACCGAGGAAGAGCTGGAGACCGCCTTGCGCGAATATCGGGAAGGGAATTTTATCAAGTAGTTCTCCGTAAGGGCCGGGGTTGCTCAGTTGCCCAGGGACCTGAGGTATTGGCGGATGACGCTTTCCCTGCCGGCCAGCACCGGGGCCTTGCCCCGTTTCTGCAGCTGGTAGTCGTACATCGGATCGTAATAGTGGCGCAGCAGCAGCCTGATCCAGTGTTTGTGGGCCTGCGGATCGCCGTTCTCCTCCTGGTGATAGCAGCCCGATTCGAGCAGCGCCTGCACTTCTTCGAACCTGGCGGCGCCGAGACGCTTGGCAATGCGCCCCAGGTTGCGGCTCATCTCCCGGAACCAGTGCCACATCCGCTGGACCGCATCGGACTGGCCGGCGAGCTCCCCGCTCCGCTTCTGGGCCTCGATCACATACTCCTGGAAGATATTTTCAACCCGTTCTTCGAAATCGATTTCCACCACCACCAGGTCGCCGGAATTGAAGAATTCCGAGAGCTCCTTGGGCAGAAATCGTTTGCCCACATGCCGCCCCTCGTCCTCGAGCAGCAGGTGGGAATGACCGGCGCTGCCGTGTCTGATCAGGGCTGCCGCGAGACGGTTCTCAAAATCGGCCTGACCGGGCTGGGGGGTGGTGAACCGACCGAAGGTCGACCCCCGGTGATTGGCCAGGGCCTCGAGATCGATGGCGTTGGCCAGGGTGTTGAGCAGCCGGGTTTTCCCCGACCCGGTCCGGCCGCCCACGACCACCGGTCTGCTGGTAATGGTGGCGGGGTCGAGGCGACTCAGCAAAAAGGTGCGCATGGCCTTGTAGCCGCCCTCAATCCGGCTCACCTGGGTGCCGCTGCTCTGAGATATCCAGCGCGCGGCTGTTGCCGATCGCATACCGCCCCGGGCACAGTAGACTATGGTGTCCGGATAGCGCTGCAGATAGGCGCACCAGATCTCGCTAAGCATGTGCCGCTTGGCTTCGTCCACCAGGTTGTCCGCCACCCTGAAAGCCTCTTCCTTGCCCTGTGTGCGATAGGTGAGACCGACTTGGTGACGCTCCTGGTCGTCGAGCAGAGGAATGTTCACCGCAGAAGGGATGGCGCCGGCCTTGAACTCCACCGGAGAGCGCACGTCGATCAGCGGAATCGCGCCGGCGATGATCTCTTCAAAGGCTGCGGTGGATCGATCGGAATACATCTGTACCTCTGCTCTGTGGTGTTCGCTCTCGTTACGGGTGCAAGAAAATGGTGTGTACCACGCTTCAGACATAGCACGCCGGTCGGTGTCAGGTCAAATAAAGGCAGCGGTCCAGGGCTTACTTTTCTGCCGGCGCCTGGCGGCAGCCAGAATGCAAAACAACAGTTTTCTCCACATGAAAAGCTGCTCCGGTTCGGGTATAGTGGATCGATAATAATTATTGCCGCGATCAACGCATCACCCAATTAACCACAACAAAGGAGGTTTATCATGGCCACAACAACAGAAAATCTAAGTGAAGCATTTGCCGGCGAAAGTCAGGCCTTCCAGAAATACAGCGCCTTTGCCAAAAAGGCCGAGAAAGACGGCTTTGCCAATATCGCCAAACTCTTCGCCACCACCGCCCAGGCCGAGAAAATCCATGCCGAGGGACATCTGCGGGCACTCGACGCCATCGCTTCCACCGCCGAGAATTTGCAGGCTGCGATTAACGGTGAAACTTACGAGTACACCGAGATGTATCCGCCCATGGCAGATTTGGCCTCAGAGGAGGGGCACAAGGCCAAGACCATGTTCCGTTTCGCCCTGGACGCCGAAAAGGTACATGCCGAAATCTACAAAAAGGCGCTTGAAGCAGTCCAGAAGGGTGTCGACCTGGAGGTGAGCGAGTTCTATCTCTGCCCCATCTGCGGCTATATCGAGCTGGGCAAGCCCACCGAGAACTGTCCGGTGTGCTCGGCCCTGCCGAAAGTATTCACCATCGTCGCCTGATCAGCTTCATCTCGATGTATCGGGGAGCACTCCCCGATACATCGAAGGGACCTCATTTTTCTTTGGGTCGATATCGTGTCTGCCAGGGAAGATGATCATCTCCGTATTTCTCTCCACGGGGACTTGAAAGACCTGCTCCATCGACGGTACCGGCAGGATGCGCTGCTTCACTACCCGCTGTCGCGCAGCGCCTCGATCAAGGACATCCTCGAGGCCGTGGGCATCCCCCATACTGAAATAGGGGCCATTTATAAGGGAGCCCTGCAGCTTGCTTTCAATTATTTACCGCTCCCCGGCGACCAGCTTGAAATTTACGGCGTCACGGCGGGTCCGGCGGCTGCCGAACCCAGTGTGCTGCGCCCCCGGGCTCCCGGCGATTTCCGTTTCCTGGTCGATATCAACATCGCCCGGCTGGCTGGTCTGCTGCGGATGACAGGCTTCGACACCGTCTCGGTGCGAGACCTGCCCCACTCGTATTCCAAACGGGATATCGCCCGGGAGAGCCGCACTTCCGGCCGCATTCTTTTAAGCCGCGACAAGGAGCTGCTGAAACACCGGGAAGTGGCCTTCGGCAGACTCGTCCGCACCCAAGACCCGACTGCGCAATTATTTGAAATAGTTGACTTTTACGGTTTACGTTCCCGCCTGGCACCGTTCAGCCGCTGTCTCAAGTGCAACGGCCTGCTCGTCCCGGTAGCCAAAGAAACTGTGGTGCACCGACTCGAACCATTGACCAAAAGGTATTATCATAGTTTCAGGCAGTGCGGATCCTGCTCATCTATCTACTGGCGGGGCTCACACCATGAACGTATGCTCCAACTCCTCGAACCGGTCCTGACTGATGACAACTATAGACAAGACGACTAAGGCTAAGCTCATTTCACCGAGAATAGAGTCCATCGGCTGGGGCAGAATGAAGATAGAGTCATTGGCCAGCGGCAAGGACTTCAAACTGTGGCCCGGAGGCGGCCGGCCCTGGGACTGGAAGGAAACGGGAACCGCACACTCCCCGGGCATTCAGGTGAGAGATGTCGAAGAACTGGTGGAGCGCGGCTGTCAGACGGTGATCCTGGCCCGCGGCGTCTTCTCGCGCCTTAAAGTGACCGACGAGGCACTGGCCTATCTGAACAGCCACGGCATCGAAACCATCGCCACCGACACCAAGCGTGCGGTCCAGATGTACCACGACTGCATCGACCGGGACATCGCCGTCGGCGGACTCTTTCACTCGACCTGCTGAGGCCTGATCGGCAGGGATTACCTGCCCAGCAATCTGATGATCTCCAGGCTCGATACCACCCCGACCGGGTCCCCTTCAGCTCTCGAGACTACCAGGTGATTGACGCCGGCCTGATGCATCACCTTCAGCGCCGACAGTACATCCTGATCCTCATCGAGCTGGGCACAGGCGTTCTTGGTGGCCTCGGCGGAAATCAGTTCGCACTTGGTCATGAACGAGCTGATTTTGGTGTCCTGCAGATCATGGTGGTGGACGAGGCTGTGCATCACATCGGTGATGGTCACCAGACCGATCAGGACACCGCCCTGTCTGACCACCAGGGCCGAGGCGTTGTTTTTGGCCATGGCCTTGATCGCATCTCCCAGAGAATCGTCAAGGCCGATTTCGGGATAATTGCGGATGATCGCCTCTTTGATCTTACGGGTACTTTTCATGACCGACCTCCCTGTAAATGCCTCTCGTTGTCCGGGCCAGTAGCAGCGTACCCGGCCGCTGATCCTGTCACGAAAAAGAACTCGGCTGCCCCTGTTTTGATTCGGCAGCTTCCTTCTCCTTTAAGCCTATCAATTGTCCATCCGAGTTACAAGGGCTCGATAGGAGACAACCTGTCTGCCCCTCCGCGCCGCCGCAGCCTGTTCGACATTGCGGCAGGCACCTATATTTTGTTGAAATCTATGCACAAGTGTTTATCCTTTGAACTGATTTTGAGATCAATTCAGGGCCCTCATTTACCGTTTTAGCTTGTTGGGAGACAGGAGATGAAATACTGGCTGAGCACCATCGCGGTGTTCTCGATAACACTTATAGTGGCGCAGTTTTCTGCTGCCCAGGAGAGCAAACCGGTGATCGTCGCCTCGACGACCCAGATCGCCGATTTTGCCCGGCAAGTCGCCGGAGACAGGGCCGTGGTCAAATCAATTTTGGCGCCCGGGGCGGACCCGCACACCTACCAGCCGACCCCCAATGACGTGCAGATCGTGCTCGGCGCCGATCTCTGCCTGGAAAACGGGCTGCATCTGGAGGGCAAGAGCTGGATGGCCACCCTGGCCAAGGATGCCAACAAGCCGCTTGTCACCACCACCGACGGCATCAAGTTGCTGACCGTCAGCGAGGGCGGCGAGGATATTGCCGATCCCCATGCCTGGTTTTCACCCAGGAACGCCGCCGTCTATGTGAACAACATCGTCAGGGGCATAAGCCAGATCGATCCGGCCAACAAAGAGGAATATGAAGCCCGCGCCACCCTCTTTCTGCAGCAGCTCCGGGTTCTGGACTCCTGGGTTCGGGAACAGATCAGCCGTATCCCCGCCGATCGGCGGATTCTGGTCACCACCCACGACGCCTTCAACTATTTCTGCCGGGAATTCAAGCTCAACGCCAACAACGATTATCTCTCCATCGCCCCGGTCGGCTGGTCCACCGGTGCCGAAGTCGGCGCCGGCATCACTCCCGAGCGCAGACGCAAGGTTGTCCAGTCGTTAAAAGAGTCGGGAGCCCCGGCCATTTTCGTCGAGACCACCATCAACCCCAAGCAGATTAGGGAAATCGCCAAGGAGACCGGCGTCAAGATCGGCGGTGAACTTTATTCCGATTCCATGGGACCCGAGAACAGCGCTGGAGAGACCTATATCGGCATGATGCGCGAAAATGTCATTCTCATCGTCAACGCCCTGAAATAAGAAAAATTATGCGTTTTTTACTCTGCCTGGTCATCTGGATCGTCTTTGTCGGCGGCCTCTATTCCTATACCCAAAAACGCGACAGGGGCGCAGTCACCGAAAGTGTTGCGGCCCCGGTGGTCGAGAAAACCAAAGAGCGCCTTTCCATCGAGTTGACCCCGACCTTTTCAGTGGAAGAAGATCCCTTCGCCCTGCAGACAGTGGAGCCGACAGGCCCCTTCGACCTCCGTCTCAACGGCATGGCGGTGGACATCGCCGATTTGCGGATCAGCCGGGGACAGACGCTGTTCATCCGTGATCTCGAGTTCGCCCTCTCCGACCACAACGAGGTCTTCATCAAGGCGAGTCCTCCGCTGGCGGAGAACCACCTGACCCACGGCATCAGACTTCGCCTGCTGAGTCAGGACACGGTCCTGGCCGACCAGACCATCTGGAGCAGCGGCGGCGGCCTGGTTTCGGGCACCGTGCCCTTCAGTCCCACCACGACGGAGACCGACCATGACCGCTGACAACAAGTTCGTGATCGAAGTCGATCACCTGACGGTGAGCTACCACGCCAAGCCCGCTCTGCTCGACGTCACCATCAGTATCGAGAGGGATCAGCTGGTCGGAGTGATCGGGCCCAACGGGGCCGGCAAGTCGACCTTCATCAAGGCCATTCTGGGGTTCATCAAGCCGGATGTGGGGAGTGTCAAGATCAATGGCCAGAGCGCTCAGAAAGCCAAGGGAGAGGTCGCCTATGTTCCCCAGCGCGGGGCGGTGGATTGGGATTTCCCGATCACGGTAGAGGAAGTGGCGCTGATGGGCCGCTACCAGCGAATTCCCTGGTACACATCGCCGTCCGGCACGGACAGGCAGGCCGCCCTCGAAGCTCTCGAGATGGTGAGGATGCAGGATTTCGCCGAACGCCAGATCGGTGAGCTCTCCGGCGGTCAACAGCAGCGCGTCTTCCTGGCCCGGGCCCTGGCCCAGGGCAGCGACATCCTGCTGCTCGACGAACCCTTTGCCGGCGTCGACGCGGCCACCGAGCGGGCCATCCTGGATGTGCTCGAACGCGCCAAGCAGGCCGGCAAAACGCTGGTGGTCGTGCACCACGATCTGTCCACCGCCGCGGAATATTTCGACAGACTCATCCTGATCAAACAGCGGCTCTACGCCTACGGCCCGCCGCGCCTGGTCCTCAGGGAGGATCTGCTCAGCAAAGTCTACGAGGGAAGATTGAGGATTTTCAGCGATGTCCTCGACAAGGAGAAGTCCTGATGTACGAGCTGTTTATTGCCCCGCTCACCGAAACCTATTTTCAGAAAGCGCTGATCGGCGGCTCCATCGTCGCCGTGGTCGCCGGCGTGGTCGGCTGTCTCGTCGTGCTGAGGCGAATGGCCTTCCTGGGTGATGCCCTGAGTCATGCGATGATCGCCGGGGTGGCCGGCGGCTACCTGGTCATGAAGCTGCTCTTCAGCCTCGAGGCCCACGCACCCGGCATGCTGCTCGGCTCGCTTATCGCCGCGGTCACCACCGTCGCCCTGATAAGCTTCGTCTCCCGGATTTCCCGGGTCAAAGAGGATACCGCCATCGGCATCATGTACACCGGCATCTTCGCTCTCGGGGTGGTGGCCGTCTCCATTTTCAGGCACTACATCCACATAGATCTGATGCACTTCATCATGGGGGACATCCTTGGGGTGGCGGACACCGACCTCTGGGTCAGCGCTTTCGTGGCGGCGCTGGTGCTGACCATACTGATTCTGTTTTTCAGGCATTTTCAGATCGCCACCTTCGACCCCATCATGGCCGCCTCCATCGGCCTGCCGGTGCTGTTTCTCGACTATCTGCTGACCACCTGCGTGTCGCTGGTGGTGGTCAGCGCGGTGAGCATGGTCGGCGTCATCCTGGTGGTCGGACTGCTGATCACTCCGGCGGCCACCGCTTACCTGCTCAGCGACCGGCTCGACAGGATGATGTGGCTGGCCGCCCTGTTCGGCGTCACCAGCGTGGTCGGCGGGCTGTATCTCTGCGTCTGGCTCGATTCCGCCGGCGGCGGCGCCATTATGCTGTTCTGCACCCTGCAGTTTCTGGTCGTCCTGGCGGTGGCCCCGAAATATGGCCTGCTGGCCCGCTGGCTGAGGATGCGCAACCTCATCCCCCAGCAGCAGGTGGAGGACATCCTGACCACCATCCTGCGCTATGAAAAACCCACCCCGATGAACATACTCTACCAGTACGTCGAACAGGACAAGGGGCTTAAAAAAGCAGTGCTGTCGATGATCGGGGACGGGCTCCTGGTTGAAGCCCCGGAAGGTTTTTCGCTGACCGAGGACGGCACCAAGGAGGCGGGTAAGGTGCTGAAGGCGCACAGATTATGGGAAGCCTACCTCGAATCAATCGGCACTCCCCGGGAAGAACTGCATCCCACGGCCCACCATCTCGAGCATATCAGCGACAGGTCCACGGTGGACTACCTCCATGAAAAGCTCGGCAAACCGGTCCGCGATCCCCACGGTCAGACGATACCCTAGCCTGACGTGCATGGAAAAACAACATTCTCACCCTAGGGGCGAGTCGCGACCACCCGTCTAGTCGTGAAAATATAGTTTGTGGAACCTGTCGGCCGCCTGGCGCAGCATCTCAACGTTGGTCACGTCGGTGGTCTGCTTGCATTTCATGGCATAGACCAGGATCTCATGCAGGGCCGCCAGCTTCTTGTCATAGTCGGGCGTATCGAACTTGATCCGCTGGGTCATGAAATACTGGGTGACGATGTGCTGCACCTCATTGGCATGGACCTCTTTATTGGTTACCCAGCGCACCAGTTGATTGGCATTGCCGCCCTTCTCCAGTTCAATGATCTGGTTCATCGATTTTTCGATGGTACCGGCATGTTCATTGATCAGGCTCATGCGCATTTCATCATCGTAGATACCGCAGGGTATTTCACAATGGGCGAACACGTTGCCGGCGGCCAGCACTAAAGCTGAGAAAAGGACTAATGAGATTAAGAGTCGATTGATCATGGTATGCTCCTTCAGGTATATGTAATCTTGTCGGAAAACCTTGCTGCAAGGCAATGGCGAACCTCTCAAACAGGCTCTGGAAAGGCTAAAACAACCATAGGACAAGGCCTCTGTTTGTCAATAGCGGCTCGCCCGCTCCCCGTCCCCTTTCCCTCTGCTTGCAAAATGATAATAATTATTGTTATCTCCTTTTATGCTAAATGGACTGCCTACTTTTTTCGACATTAAGCGCTATGCCCTGCATGACGGCCCCAATATCAGGACCACGGTCTTTTTCAAGGGCTGTCCATTACGCTGCTTCTGGTGTCACAACCCGGAGGGGATAGGCTGCGGGCTCGAGGTGGTAATCGTGCAGGAGCGCTGTATCGGCTGCCAGGAATGTGTGCACGGCTGCCCAGAACAGGCACTGGTCTGGGACGGCGCCGCCATCAGTCGGGATGACGAGCGCTGCTCACTCTGTCTGAACTGCGTCGAGATCTGCCCCGCCCTTGCCCATGAAGCGGTCGGCTACCAGGCGACGATCGAGGAGATCATCAACGAAATCACCAAAGACCAGCCCTTTTTCGATCAGTCGGGGGGCGGGGTGACCTTTTCCGGAGGTGAACCGCTGGCCCAGGCCGAACATTTGCTCAGGCTGCTGAAGCGCTGCGGCGAACTGGAGATTCACCGGTGCGTCGATACCAGCGGTTATGCGGAAACCCCGATGTTGCTCGAGGTGGCGGCCCACACCGACCTGTTTCTGTTCGACCTGAAACACATGGACGATGGGCTGCACAAGCAGCATACCGGGGTCGGCAACGAACAGATTTTACACAATCTCGAGGTGTTGAGCAAAAACGGCGTGAACGTCAGGATCAGGTTTCCGCTGCTGGCCTCGATAAACGATTCGGCGGCACACGTCGAAGCGCTGGGCAGGTTTCTTTCCGGATTGGGATCGATCGAGCATGTCGACCTGCTCGTCTATCACGATCTCGCCGGGGCCAAATATAGAAAATTGAAAAAACCCGACCTCACCGACAGGGCCTACAGTGTCGCCCCGGAAATCGTCGACCGGACCAGGCGCCTGCTCGAGGCCCACGGCCTGACGGTTCACCTGGAAAAGTGAACAGGAGCATATTATGAATAGCAGGATCGAGCGTCTTCGAAAACTGAGTTTCGAAACCAGCCCCTCGATTTCCGCCGAACGGGCTCTGCTGGAAACTGAATTTTACCAGCAGCACTACGGCAAGCACTCGATACCCGTCCTCCGCGCCCTGTGCTTCAAATATCTCTGCCAGCGCAAGACCATCTATATAGGCGAGGATGAACTCATTGTCGGCGAGCGCGGACCGGCGCCCAAGGTAGTGCCGACCTTTCCGGAGCTTACCTGCCACACGGTCGAAGATCTCAAGATCCTCAACGACCGGCCGATGACCGGCTACCGGGTGGCCGAAGCGGACATCGCCGCCTATAGGGACAAGGTGATTCCTTACTGGCGGGGCAGATCGATGCGGGAACGGATCTTCTCGGAGGTTCCGGACGAGTGGAGAGCCGCTTACGAGGCCGGCCTGTTCACCGAATTCATGGAGCAGCGCGCCCCGGGGCATACGGCCCTGGACGGCACCATTTACCAACAGGGTATGGTCGATTTCCAGCGGCGCATCGAGCAGCGTATCGCTGATCTGGACTACCTCGACGACTCTGCGGCGTCTGACAAATACGAACAGCTCAAGGCCATGGGAATCGCCTGTGAAGCGGCGATCATTTTCTCCGAACGCCATGCCGACCTGGCCGAATCGATGGCCGAAGCAACAACCAATCCGACCCGGAAAGAAGAGCTTCTTGAGATTGCCCGGATCTGCCGCAAAGTTCCCGCTCACAAGCCCGACACCTATCACGAAGCACTGCAGATGTACTGGTTTGCCCACCTGGGCGCCATCACCGAACTGAACGGCTGGGACGCCATGACCCCCGGTCACCTCGACCAGCACCTGCAGCCCTTCTACGACAAGGAAACGGCAGCCGGGACGCTTGACAGGGAACGGGCCAAGGAACTGCTCTGCTGTCTGTGGATCAAGGTCAATAACCACACCGCCCCACCCAAAGTCGGCGTGACTGCCAAGGAGAGCGGCACCTACAACGATTTCACCCAGATCAACCTCGGCGGTCTGAAAAGCGACGGCAGCGACGGCAGCAACGACATCTCCTATCTCGCCCTCGAGGTAGCGGACGAACTGCACCTGCTGCAGCCCCAGCCCAGCGTCCACATCAGCAGGGTGACGCCGGAGCGTTTTCTGAAAGCTGCCGGCCGGGTGATCCGCAAAGGCTACGGTTATCCGTCGGTATTCAACAGCGATGCGGTGGTCATGGAGCAGATCAGGGTCGGCAAGAGCGTCGAAGACGCCCGCCTGGGCGGCACCAGCGGCTGCATAGAGACCGGCGCATTCGGCAAGGAGGCCTACATCCTGACCGGTTATCTCAATGTCCCCAAGATTCTCGAGATCACCCTGCACAACGGCCGCGACCCGCTGACCGGTACCAGGGTTGGCCTGGAAACGGGCAAGGCCGAGGAGTTTGCAAGTTTTGCAGAGCTCTATCGGGCATTTGAAACCCAGCTCAACCATATTGTCGACTTGAAGATCAGGGTTAACAACTATATCGAGCGCATGTACGCCAAATACTCGCCGGCCCCGTTCCTGTCGGTGCTGATCAGCGACTGCATCGACAAGGGACGGGACTATTACGACGGCGGCCCACGCTACAACACCAACTACATCCAGTGCTGCGGGATCGGCACGGTAACCGACAGCCTGGCGGCGCTCAACACCCATGTCTTCGAAGGGCGCACGGTGTCGATGCAAGCGTTGCTCCAGGCCCTGCAGGCAAACTTTGACGGGGCCGAAAAGCTGCGCCAGACCCTGTGGAACAAGACGCCATTTTTCGGCAACGACGACGAGCGGGCCGACGCCATCATGCGCCGGGTCTACGATTCACTCTTCACTGCCATCGACGGCAAGGCCAACACCAAAGGGACGGTCTACCATCTCAACATGCTGTCCACCACCTGCCACGTTTATTTCGGCAAGATGCTCGGTGCCACCCCCAACGGCAGATTTGCCCACCTGCCGATGTCAGACGGGACCTCTCCGTCCCAGGGATGCGACCGCAAGGGACCGACCGCGGTCATCAAATCGCTGAGCAAGATGGATCAGATAAAATCGGGCGGCACCCTGCTCAACCAGCGCTTTCTGCCCTCGGTACTCGCCTCCGAGCAGGATCTGGACAAATTATGCAGCCTGGTGCGCACCTATTTCAGTCTCGGCGGCCACCATGTCCAGTTCAACGTGGTCGATACCAACACCCTGAAGCTGGCCCAGCAGCATCCGGATGACTATCGCAATCTGCTGGTCAGGGTCGCCGGGTACAGCGACTATTTCGTCGATCTCGACAAAGACCATCAAGAGGAGATCATCAGCAGAACCGAACAGGAACTCGGCTGACAGGCCTCCATGGGGGATGGGAAGCATGACCAGAGTGGTGATGGGCCTGCTGTTCAATGACAGCGGCAGGATATTGATTGCCAGGCGCAATCCCAGCAAACGATACGGCGGACTGTGGGAGTTTCCCGGCGGCAAGATCGAAGCCGGTGAGACCATAGAGGAGGCCCTGGAACGGGAGATCATGGAAGAACTCGACGCCCCGATCATGGTGGGCCGGGTCTATCCCGG